>NZ_BAAALF010000422.1:0-1760 GCF_039528135.1 Kitasatospora nipponensis
GGCGGAGGAGGCCGCGGGGGCCTGCTGGGCGGGTGCCTGGGGAGGGCGTCCGAGGTGGGCTTGGAGGAGCTTGAAGGTGAGGCCCGTGGTCACCTTCTTGCCGACCCTCACGCCCTCGTCGGTGGGGAGTCCGGTGGCCTTGACGATGGGGCTGAAATCGCGGGTCTTCATACCGGGGTAGAGGCCGGTGCGCTGGAAGGAGACGAGGGCCTCCGCGAGGTGGACCTTGCCGAGGCCGCCGTCGCTCATCGCGCGGAGCGCCACCATGCGCTCCAGAGCGGTGATCAGTTCCGCCGGGGACAGGGTCGTGGGGCGGGTCTCGGCCCGGGCCGGAGCGGGGGCGGTGGTGGCCGTCGTGCCGGTGCCGGAGGCGGTGGTCACGATGGGCCGGGGAGAGGGCTTCGGAGCGGTACGGGCCTTGGGCGCGTGGGCCATCGCGGCCACGCACCACAGCCCGATGCAGGACCAGGCGATGGTCGACACCCACGGGCCGATGAACTGCCAGGCCATGGGGATGCCCAGGAAGGCGGCGATGCCGACGCCGATGCCGATGTTGCCGAGCTGGCTGAACTGCTCCTTCCGGGCCGCCTTGTCGGCTTCGGCGTAGCCGGCCTTCTTGGTGGCGATGGCGACCGGGTCGGTCAGCTTCGCCAGCTCGGCGGGCCGGGCCTGGCTGAGCCCGGCCGCGATGGTCGAGCGCTCCTCGGAGTGCTCCCCGAGGCGGCTGGCGACCGGCGCCCACAGCCGGGCCCACACGTACGGGCTGCCGGTGATGACGGCCCGCACCGGCACGCAGGCGGTAGTGGTGCTCTTCCGCACGACCAGGACGGCGGCCAGCAGACGGACGGTGAACGCCTGGGCCATCGCCTCGACCCGCTCCTCCATGCCCTCCCCCTCGTCCTCGTCCTCGACCTGGTCCTCGACGTCCTCGACGTCCTGGTCCAGCTCGACGTCCTCGACCTCGACGTCCTGGTCCTGCTCGGTGTGCTCCACGCTGGTGCTCATCAGGCAGCCACCCCGAACAGGCCGTGGAGGAACGAACCGGCGACGGTGAACGGGATGGCCAGCACGCCGCCGGCGGCCATGGCCGACGCGGGCAGCGTCGCCCCGCAGACGACGTCCTTCCACCAGCGCGGCTTGGTGCCGAAAAGGATGATGAACATGATCAGCGCGATCGCCCCGGCCCCCGCGTTGAACTGGCTGTCGATGGAGGCGGTGACCGCGTCACCGACCTGCTTGGGGGCGCTGAACGCCTGGGCCGCGCCCTGGCTGAACAGGCCGAACGCCAACATCCAGTACGAGGTGTGGTGATCCTCGTGCTGGTTCGCCAGCTTGCCCTTGCCGCGGTGGCCGACGAGCAGCCAGACCGTGATCACGAGGCAGACGCCCGAGGCCGAGATGGTGCCGATGAGGGACCCGCTCATGGTGGTAACTCCTGTGTGGGGAAGGTCAGATGGGGAGGGCGGCGAGCAGGCGGTGGGCCCCAACGGCGACGAGCAGGCCGGAGGCCACCGGGATGCGCATGATGATCAGCAGCAGGAGCGGGCCGAAGCCGCGGACCTCGGTGACGCGCAGGCCGTGGCCGCGCACCTTGAGGTCGAGGGCGAAGCCGAAGAGGGCCAGCAGCAGCCCGACGTAGGGCCCGCCGAGGGCTGCGGTCTGCACGAGGTAGCAGGCGTGCCCGAGGTAGGCGCTGATCGCGGTCAGGAGCATCCAGCGGCGGAAGCGCCGGACCTTGTCGCTCGGGCCGGTGGCCCGGG
>NZ_BAAALF010000423.1:0-1733 GCF_039528135.1 Kitasatospora nipponensis
CCCCCGGCGGGTCGCAGTCCCCGGCGGCCGGCGGGTCATCCGCACCGTCCGGCCCCGCCTCCGGCAGTCCCTCCAAGACGTCCTGACGGCTCTGGCCCTCATCCCACTCCCCCCGCGCGGTCGGCGGAGGGAGTGGGCGACAGGCGGGACAATGGCCGGGTGACCAAGCTCCCCGCACCCGACCCCGCCCGCCTCGCCCGTCTGCGCGAGGCGCTGCTCGCCGCGTCCTACACCGCCGACGGCTGCCTCGACCTGCTGGGCCCCACCGGCTACGCCGCGCTGGCCCGCAGCGAGGCGGTCCCCGCACTGCGGGCGACCCGCGGTGGCACGCCGCTGGAGACCCTGGTCCGGCTCTTCCTGCTGCAGCAGCCGGTCCACCGCACGGCCGCGGCCGCCGCCCTGCCGGTCGAGGAGTGCCTGGCCGACGGCTGGCTGGAGAACGACGGCGCGGACGTGCGCGCCACCGTGGACGTGCGCCCGTACGCCAACGAGGTCGCCGGGCTGGAGAGCTCCGACGCCTGGGTGGTCTCCGACCTGGGTTGCGCGGTCGGCGGCGCGGGCGGCATCGGCTCGGGCGGCAGCACCGCCGGGGTGGGCCGCCGCGAGCTGGTGCTCGGCGTCGGCGGGGCGTCCACCACGCTCGCCAACCTCGCGGTGCGCCGCCCGGTCCGCTCCGCGCTGGACCTGGGCGCCGGCTCCGGCGTGCAGGCGCTGCACGCCGCCCGGCACGCGCAGCAGGTGACCGCGACCGACCTCAACCCCCGGGCGCTGGCCTTCTCCCGGCTGACGCTGGCGATCTCCGGCTTCACCAACACCGACACCGCCGAGGGCAGTCTCTTCGAGCCGGTCGGCGAGCGGCGCTTCGACCTGATCCTCTCCAACCCGCCGTTCGTGATCTCGCCCGGCAGCCGGTTCGTCTACCGCGACGGCGGGATGGCCGGCGACGAGCTCTGCCGCAACCTGGTGCGGGGCGCCGCGGAGCACCTGGAGCCCGGCGGCTACTGCCAGCTGCTGGCCAACTGGCAGCACGTCAGGGGCGAGGACTGGCACGACCGGTTGGCCGGCTGGGTGGCCGGTACCGGGCTGGACGCCTGGGTGGTCCAGCGCGAGGTGCAGGACGTGGCTCAGTACGCCGAGCTCTGGCTGCGCGACGGCGGTGACCACCTGGCCCCCCGGGAGGTCTACGAGGCCCGTTACAACGAGTGGCTGGACGCCTTCGAAGCGGCGAAGGTGGAGGGCATCGGCTTCGGCTGGATCACCCTGCGGGCCTCCGGTGCGCAGCGTCCCACCGTCCGGATCGAGGAGTGGCCGCACCCGGTGGAGCAGCCGCTCGGCCCGCACATCGAACGCTGGTTCGCCCGGCAGGACTTCCTGCGCACGCACGACGACGCGGCCCTGCTCGCCGCCCGCTACGTGCTGGCCGAGGAGGTCGTGCAGGAGCAGATCGGCGCGCCGGGGGCGGACGACCCCGAGCACGTGGTGCTGCGGCACAACCGGGGCATGCGCAGGGCGACCAAGGTGGACACCGTCGGCGCCGGTTTCGCCGGGGTCTGCGACGGCACCCTGACGGCCGGCGAGATCGTCGACGCGATCGCCCAGCTGATCGGCGAGGACCAGGTGCGGCTGCGCGACCGGGTCCCGCAGTCGCTGCGGCTGCTGGTGGAGCAGGGGTTCGTCGAGCCGGCGCCCTGACCGGCCGCCCGCCCCGCCCGCCCGCCCGCCCGCCCGCCCCC
>NZ_BAAALF010000424.1:0-1723 GCF_039528135.1 Kitasatospora nipponensis
CCCTCAAACTCATGGACCCCATCAACAAGGACACCGTCTGGCCAGGCCCGCGCGAGGTCTCCACTATCCGCACCCAGACCGTCAAAAGCGCTGCCTTCGCAGGTCGTTGTGACCCCGTTCCGGTGCTTTTCGACGTCACCAGTACCATCAGGAACTACCTCGACAACGACGCCCTGACGTTCGGTCTGTTCGGCAACGAGAGCAAGTACGACACCAACTACGGGTTCATGCGCTTCGGCACCAACCCGTACATCAAGACCACGTACGACATCGCGCCCAAGGCACCGTCCGGTATGAACACCACCCCCGCTACGCAGAACCCCGCCGAAGCGGCCTGCGGTGCGGGTACGCCGGGCTGGATCGGTATGACCAGTCTGAACGGCAACACCTCCAACATTACTTTGGACGCTACGCTCACCACCGAGATGCAGGGCGTCAGCCTCAAGGCGGGCTACCACGTCTGGGACAACATGACCAGCAACGGTGCCGGCTCTCCCGCCGACGTCTCCTGGCCGGTGAGCCCCGGTGATGCCGCTACGGGGACGCTTGTCAGGACCACCATCGGTGCCCAGGTGCGTGACGGTCACCAGTACGGCTGGAACGTCTGGGCCACGGACGGCACCCTCAGCGGGCCGAGCTCGGCGTGCTGCTACTTCAACGTCGACCTCAGCCCACCGACCTTGGCAGCTTTCACAGCGTCAGCAACCTTCCCACCCCTGGGCAGCGGTACCCCGACCACAGCCCACGCAGGCGAGGCCGCAGCCGTGAGCGTCAGCTCCACCGACCCGGTGCCGGGCAGTTGCGCCCCCAACCCCTGCATCAGCAGCGGCGTCCAGGCATTCCAGTACGCGCTGGACACCAACATCCCCGTCTCCGGCGCCAGCACCGTGAACGCCACACTCGTCAACGGCAAGCCCACCGCCACCATCCCGATCACCGTCCCGAACAACCAGTGGGGCACCCACACCCTCTACGTCCGGGCGATCGACAACGCCGGCAACACCCAGGCCACCGCCGCCACCTACAGCTTCTACGCACCCTGGAACCCCAACGCCAAGGTCACCGCAGGTGACCTCACAGGCGATGGCATTCCGGACATGCTCGCCACGACAACCGACGGCAACCTCACCCTGATAGGCGGAAACTCCGACCCCAGCAGCACGCCAGTCACCGCCTCCACCAGCGCGCGGGGGCCACGGAGGGATGGCTGGAACAACAATCTCATCGCTCACCGTGGTGGCCTCAGTCAGCAGGGCATCGACGACCTCTTCGCCTACAACAAGGCGTTGCGTCTGATGTACATCTACAACAACGACGCGGCTGCCGTACCTGCAGGGGCTGCGGGGCATTTCAGCCTCACTGAGAACGTCCAAGGCCCACTGGAGCATCGAGCTTGCCAGACCAGCAACGGACCGCTCACCTGCTCCGGGCAGCCGTCCGACTGGTCTCAACTCACCCAATTGGTCGCTCCCGGAACAATATCCGCCTCCTTGTACAACGCCACGCACCCAGCGAAGCGCGCCTTGGCACCGGACATGATCACAGTGGAGAGCGGCAAGCTCTGGTACTACATCGGCGGTGATGACCCGAATACCTACTTCCGTGACGTGCGCCCCATCGGCAGCGGCGACTGGACCAACACCACCCTGGTCGGCGTCGGCAACGTCGGCGCGACCGTGACCGGCACCGCCCCCACCGCCACCACGACCGGCGGCACCCCGAC
>NZ_BAAALF010000425.1:0-1716 GCF_039528135.1 Kitasatospora nipponensis
CGTTCCACTCCACCAACACCCGACGACGCTCAACCTCGTCAAGCACCTCCACCGCACTCAGCGGCAGCGACACATCCTCGGCCAGCGCGCCCAGGACCCGCACGAGCGCGGCCGTGATCCGCACAGCCGTCTCCGGGTCGAACAGATCCGCCGCCGCAACCACGGCACCGCGCAGACCGGCCGGCCGACCATCGGCGTCGATCGTCTCCGCGACGTTGACGTCCAGATCGAACTTCGCCACCAGCGTTCCGGCCCGCAGTCCCTCCGCGCGCACCGCCGACGGCTCCACCGATACGCGCTCCGTGTTCTGCACGTTGAGCATCACCTGGAACAGCGGGTGCCGCGCCATCGAGCGGGCCGGAGCCAGCTCCTCCACCAGCTTCTCGAACGGCACGTCCTGGTTCGCGAACGCCTCGAGACCGGACTCCCGAACCCGCGAGAGCATCTGGCGGAACGTCGGGTCCCCCGACAGATCCGTGCGGGTCACCAGCGTGTTGACGAAGAAGCCGACCAGGTTGTCGAGCGCCTCGTCGGTGCGGCCGGCAATGGTCGCACCGATCGGGATGTCGGTGCCGGCACCGAGCCTGGACAGCGTGACCGCGAGCGCGGCCTGCAGCACCATGAAGAGCGTGACGCCCTCGGTCCGCGCGACCTCCGCCAGCCGCGCGTGCACGTCAGCGGGAAGCTCCAGCGGCACCATGTGCCCCTGGTGACCGGCCACCACCGGACGAGACCGGTCGAACGGCAGCCCCAACTCCTCCGGCACGCCGGCCAACGCCTCACGCCAGTAGGCGACCTGGCTCGACAGCAGGCTCTCCGGGTCCCGCTCGTCACCGAGCAGCTCACGCTGCCACAGCGCGTAGTCCGCGTACTGCACGGGAAGCGGGGACCAACGAGGCTCCCCGTCTTCGCGTCGCGCCTCGTAGGCGGCCCAGAGATCGCGGATCAACGGGCTCATCGACCAGCCGTCCCCGGCAATGTGATGAACCGTCAGGAGCAGGACCTGCTCGTCCGGTCCGGTGCCGAACAGCCATGCCCGGATCGGCACCTCAGCCGCCAGGTCGAATTCGTACGCCGCCGCCCGGGCCACCGCATCGGCCAGTCCGGCCGGCGCGACCTCGGTCGTCTCCAGCTCCCACGCCAGTTCATCGAGCGGCAGGATCTGCTGGTACGGCTCGCCCTCAACCGACGGGAAGACGGTGCGCAGTACTTCGTGCCGCGCCAGGACGTCACGCAGGGCTGCGCCCAGGGCCGCGCTGTCCACCTCGCCGGACAGGCGAACGGCGTGCCGGATGTTGTACGTCGCGCTGGGGCCCTCGAGTTGCGCGAGGAACCAGAGCCGGTGCTGGGCGTAGGAGAGCGGTACACGCTCGGGTCGCTCGACGGCGGTCAACGCCGTGCGGGCGGTCCCCGCCCCCGTCAGCCGGCCTGCGAGCGCGGCCACCGTGGGTGCCTCGAACAGCGCCCGCAGGCTCATCTCGACACCGAGCACGGCACGGATGCGGCTGACCAGGCGCGTGGCGAGCAGCGAGTGGCCGCCCAGGGCGAAGAAGTCGTCCTCCACGCCCACGCCGTCCAGGCCGAGGATCTCGGCGAAGACTGCGCACAGGATCTCCTCCTGCGGCGTCGCCGGCCCACGACCCGCACCCGCCTCGAACTCGGGTGCGGGCAGTGCCTTGCGGTCCAGCTTGCCGTTGGCGGTCAACGGCAGAGCGT
>NZ_BAAALF010000426.1:0-1711 GCF_039528135.1 Kitasatospora nipponensis
CCTCACCATCCGCGCCACCACCCCGCACGGCGACATCACCGCCCGCAGCCTCTGACGGAAGCACGACCGGGCCGGGCCGGGCCATGGCCCGGGCCGCCGCCCGGTTACGGTCGCGGCGCCGGCTCCTCCCCGGCTTGCCGACGATCGCCGTCCTGCCAGGGGAACGGTGCGAGGTCGGGCTCGACCCAGCCCGCCCTGGCCTGTGCGCCGGCCAGCGTCGCCGGACGGTAGAACCGGGTCAGCAGGCGCTTGTCGAGCAGGAGGGGGTGGCTGTCGGCGAACGCGGTGAACTCGTCGTCGCCGCCCTGGGCCGCGTGGTGGCCCACCAGTTCCACCCAGGCCCGGCTGACGGTCACGTGGTACTTCTGGGGTGCGCCCGCGTAGCGGGCGGTGCGCTGGATGCCGTCGCTGACCAGACCCACCGCTGCGGGTGTGCCGAACCGTCGCACGGCCAGCCACGTCAGGTGTACGTGCTCCCGGTGGCCGAACTTCCCCGAGACCGCGGTCACTTCGGCCATCAGTGCGCTGAAGTCGGCGGGCTGGGCGGTCATGCGGACACCTCGGTCAGGGCTTGCAGCGCGGCGCGCAGGCCGGCGATCGCGTCGGCCGGCAGGCCGTGGAGAGCGCGGCGCTCCAGGTCGGTGATCGCCTCGCGGATCGTGGCGGCGGCCACCCGGCCGGAGGCGGTGAGCTCGATGAGCACCGCGCGGCGGTCTCCCGGGCGGGTGCCGCGGGTGATGTGACCGCGCCGCTCCAGGCGGTCGAGCACGCTGGTCAGCGTGGTGGGGCGGGTGCCCACGGCCGCACCGAGCGCGGAGACGGTCCGGCCCTGGCCGTCCGCGAGATTGGCCAGCGCGTTGATCTCGGAGGGGGTCAGGTCCAGGTCGACGAGCTCCGCGGCGAGCACCTGCAGGGTGGCGTGGGTGGCCCGCTGCAGGGCGAGCAGGGCCGACCACTCGGATGACACGGATTCGGACTTCATGATTTCGCACTATACGATTTCGTACTAACTGCTGCAACTCGGCCCACGGCCCGGTGACGCGACGGCGCCAGCCGCCCGGCCGCGCCCGGGCCGCTCTCGCTGAGCGACGCGGGCACACCTCGGCGGCAGGATGCGGCGCCGGACCCCGTCCGGCGCCGCACCGTGCCGCGAGGGCTCAGCCGGCCAGGGCCTGCAGCCGGTCGTAGGCGCCGTTGAAGGCGTCCTGGTCGCCCGGGAAGACGCCGGAGTCGGCGTACTGCCAGATGGTCTGGTAGGACCAGCCGTTGGGCAGCGTGCCCACCGAACTCGCGTACCGCGCGATCCAGAGCGGGTTGGTGGCGCCGAAACCGCCGTTGTTGCCGGTGCAGGTGCTCCACCAGTCGGTGGTGGTGTAGATCGTCGGGTAGCGACCGGTGCGGCTGTGCACGGTGTTGCTGAAGTCCCTGATCCACGCGGTCATCGCGCTCTGGCTCAGGCCGTAGCAGCTGGCGCCGTACGGGTTGTACTCGATGTCCAGAGCCGGCGGCAGGGTCTTGCCGTCGGCCGACCAACCACCGCCGTGGTTGACGAAGTAGGTCGCCTGGGTGGCACCGCTCGACGCGTTGGGCAGCGCGAAGTGGTACGCGCCACGGATCAGGCCGGCGTTGTAGGAGCCGTTGTACTGCTGCGCGAAATACGGGTTGGTGTAGCCGGTGCCCTCGGTCGCCTTGACGTAGGCGAACTTGGCGC
>NZ_BAAALF010000427.1:0-1685 GCF_039528135.1 Kitasatospora nipponensis
GACCACCGCGCTGGACTCCCTGTACCAGCGCATCCCCGCGCAGCAGCAGGCCGTCCTCCCGGCCCCGGCCCCGGTCGTCCCGGCAGCCGTCGAGCCGCCGACCACCCCGACCGTCGAGCAGCTGCCCGAGGTCGAGGCGGAGGCCGAGATCGTCACCGCCACCTACGCCACGGACTGGGTGAAGAACGGCTCCGGCTCGTGGAAGGCCGACCCCGGGATGTACGCCGCGTCGTACCCGGAGGCGGAGGTGGTCGAGGACCAGGCCGTCGCGCCCGCCGCGCAGCCCCAGCTCCCCACCGACCGCTGGCTCCAGCCGGTCCCGGACCAGGTGCGCACCGAGGTGCACACCCCCGTGCGCACCGGCTCTGACCAGCAGGTTGACGTGTACGACGACCAGGAGCCGGAGGTCACCGGGGAGATGACCCCGGAGCGCCGGCGGGAGCTGATCCTGGAAGCCATCGGGGAGGGCAAGAGCCAGCGCGAGGCCGCCGCCGCCGCGTCCTGCTCGCCGACCTACGTCCGCAAGGTCCTCACCAAGGAGGCCGCCGCATGAGCACCTGGCCGAACAAGACCGTCCCGCAGTTCACCAACGCCGAACTGGTGGCCGCGACCGAGCAGCACCAGGGCGACCCCGACCCGGTGATCCGCGATCTCGTCCGCAGCTGCACCGACGAGTGGGAGCACCGTCGCGGAGTGCGCCGCAGCCACGCTGTGGCCCAGAACCGCGCCGACCTCGCCGCCGAGTTCTGCTGACTGACGGGCCGCCAGGTTGTGAAGGTCCGGTGCGTTTTGCGACTTCTGCGACCGTCCCAACGCGCGCGGGCGCGCGAGGCGTAACGCTTTCGGCCCTCCCGGAGTTCACCCAATCGACTGATCTGTTGAAGGAGCGAGCCACCATGACCCAGTCCACCGCCGCAGACCTCGCCGCCGCGCGGGAGGCCATCACCGCGTACTTCGCCGCCGAGGCGCTCGGGGCCGAGCCCGCAGACCTCCCCCACGCCGAGCAGCGCCGCGATGAGGTCGCGGACGGCGCCCGCCTCACCCGGTCCGAGGCCCGCCTTGTCGTACTCCAGGCCCAGGACCTGCCCATCCAGCTCGGCCCGGCCCTCTTGAAGAACCCGACCGAGGCCGGCCACGCCGAGTACCGCGCCGCGCTCGACGTGCTCGAAGCCGTTCGCCGAGGGCTGCCGGCCGACGGCTACGACCTCCCCACCCTGGCCGACCGCCAGCGCGTCAATTAGCAGGCCACAGACGGGAAATGCCGCAGGGCCCGCCCCCCAAGCGGGGGACGGGCCCTGACGGTCTCCTTGGTCACATCGAGCACTTTCGCGCCGTGTGCCTCACGTAGTGCTTCCGTCCGGCATGATCTACCCCAGTACGAAAGCTTGAGAGGCGGGCCTTGCCGGGCCCTAACCCCTCCGGCCGAATCCCATTCACTGTCGCCCGGCTAGGCGAAGACAGCTGAGGAACCCGACCGCTTTGACCAGCGTAACGGGTGGCACCCCCACCCGCGCAACACCCCACGAGACTGGTGCACACGAAGGTGTGCACCCCGGTGCGCACCAGGTGCGCACCCCGGCCACCACCGGCCCAGACGTCGCTCCCGCACCCGCGGTCGAGCGCCCGGTCGACGGTGGCCTCGCCGATGCTCGAACCTCTGATGACTCGTCACGTGACGAGTCCAT
>NZ_BAAALF010000428.1:0-1685 GCF_039528135.1 Kitasatospora nipponensis
TGTGACTGTCGATGCGGTAGGTGACCTCGAACCGTTCGGGGTGTTCGCGCCGGAGTTGGTGCTCGAAGTCGGCGGCGAACATCTTGACCATGGTGGACTTGCCGACGGTGGCGGGCCCGTCGACGACGATGCCGCGCCGGGCGCCGGCCGGCTGGTGAGTGTTGGTGAGCATGCGGCGTCGCATCTGGTGGTGGACGGCCTGCATGTGGGCGGTGCGGACGATCACGAGGGCGCTGTGATGCGCCAGTCGTGCCTGGTCGTACCGAGTCTTCTGCCCGGCGGCGAGCCGCAGGTACTCGGCGGTGGTGAGCGCGGCCGGTTTCCCCGGGGGGAGGGTGTGGAGGTAGGTGCGCCATTCGAGTTTGGTGCGGGGCTCGGCGAGCCCGGGGTGTTCGAAGTACTCGGGGCGCTCACCGTCGTCGGGGAAGGCGGTGGCTGACGGCACGGGTCAGCGCTCCTGGGCGGTGGGCAGGGTCCACACGGGAGCTGCCTCGATGGAGTCGAGGTCGAGGTCCTCGTCCGTGGCCTCCGTGGCCTCCGGGACCTGGGCGGTGGGCAGAGGGGTGTGTTCGGCGGTGCCCCGTCTGGTGGTTGTGGTCGGGGGCGTGGCGGGCTGGGCGGGGGTTGAGCGCTGGGCATCGCTCTGCTGGGCGCGGGCGCGGTGGTCGTCGCGGTGCCAGCGCTTGCGGGCGGTCTTGGTCCAGGTCTCGGGCGCGTCGGTGCGGTTTTGCAGTTTCCGCAGTGCTTCGGCGATCTGGGCCTGGTCGCCGGGGTCCTTGCCGCGTTGGAGGAGCAGGCGTTTGGCTTCGCGCAGGGTGATGTCGGTGAACGGCTGCAGGTCGTTGAGGGCGTGGGTCCAGCGCAGGGTGTACCAGCGGCTGTCGTGGGGGTTGTGGAAGTAGGCGTGCAGGAGGTTGCGCGGGTCGTAGCGGATGGGCCAGCGGCCGTTGGGATAGGGCGACTTGGTCTTGCGGAACTGGTAGAGGATGTCGGCGTTGTAGACGAGATGGTTCAGGTCGACCCCGTAGGGGTGGATGACGCGGCCGGGTTCCGCGATGGGCAGGAGCTCGTAGTACAGGTCGGGGTTGCGGGGGCAGTCGACGTAGCCGGCCGCGCCGAGGGCCATGGCGTAGGCCTCGTTGGGGCTGACGGACAGGTCGGGGAAGCCGTGGAGGTGGAGGCCACGGTGGTGCTGGCGCTGGTAGACGGCGACGACGTACTCGGCGAAGAATTCGGCGATCTCGGCGATGCTCCAGCGGGCCTGGTCCTCGGCGGTGCGGCCGCGGTGGGCGACGTTGAAGCTGGTGTAGCCAGCGACGTGCATGGAGAACTGTTCGCGGATGCGGCCGAAGAGCCGTTCGATCTGGGGTTTGTCGGTGGGTTTGAGTTTGCGGGCGTCCTGGATGTCGATCTTCCATGAGCGGCAGGCCCGTCGGACGACGTCGGACTGGTAGGGCTTGCCGTGGTCAAACAGGAGGGTCTCGGGGTAGATGACGGGGCGGGCGGCGGCCTCGGCGAGGCGTTCGTCGACGCTGAGCATGCGCTCGTGCGGGATGCGGAGCATCGAGTGGCGCAGGGCGTCGTCCCAGGCCGGGCGCATGGGTTCGGGGGTCATGACGTCGGCCAGCAGAAGGCCGATGTCGATGGCCTTGGTGCCCGCCGGGGTGAGGCGCCAGGCGAGGATG
>NZ_BAAALF010000429.1:0-1672 GCF_039528135.1 Kitasatospora nipponensis
TGACCTGACCTGTAGGGTCTCAAATTTCGTGTCGGAATCTCATGATCGGTGTCGGATCGAAGTCGGATCCGACACCGGTCTGAGATTCGCAGGTCGCTGCCGTACCTCGTTCGAGTGAGTGTTGCTGCTGTGCTCCCGTCAGCATGTTGGGCGGGAGCATCGTGCTGTCGAGGGGCAACTCCAACTCGGGAGCGGGGATGGAAGCGACTGTCAGCTTTCGTGGGCACGGTGGCGGGATTGAAGAGTGCTCATGGGCGTCTGTGGCGCCGGCGTCGCTGCAGATAGCTCATCCGTGGCGGACGTTCCGCTGGTACAGGGACCAGAAGCACTACTCGGGCACCTACTGGTCGGGGACGATGCGCGATCACGTGATCTACGAGTCACGGCTTGAGTTGTCGCGTCTGCTCTTCGCCGATTTTGATCCGTCTGTACGCGCTGTTGTGGCCCAGCCCTTTCTGCTGCAGACGGTGCTGGAGGGGAAGACGCGTCGGCACATCCCGGACTATCTTCTGCTCACCGGGCCGGTGCCGGTGGTTGTCGACGTCAAGCCGTTGCAGCGGTTGTCCAAGCCGGAGGTGGCGTTCACCTTCGACTGGACTCGGAGGGCGGTGGAATCCCGGGGATGGGAGTACGAGGTCTGGAGCGAGCCTCCGGCCGCAGAGCTGGAGAACATCCGGTTCCTCGCGGGCTACCGCAGGGACTGGCTGTTCAAGCCCGAGATTTTGGAAGCGCTGCGGGAAGCGGATCTTGACGGGCTTCCTCTTGGACAAGCCATGAGGTGTCTGCCGGATCATCCGGAACCTCAAGTCCGTTCCACTCTCTACCATTTGCTCTGGAAGCAGACTTTCGTCACCGATCTCGACCAGCCTCTCGGCCCTTCGCGCATCCTGCGGAGGTCAGCGTGAGCAGGGCGGCGACCCGAGTCGGAGTTGGTACGCGCTTCCGCTACGACGGGGAATCCGTCGAGGTGGTGGAGATGGCCGCGACCACAGCGGGTAATGAAGTCGTCCTGAAGGATGGTCACGGGCGGCTTCTGCGGCTGTCGCTCAAGGAGTTGCTGTTCTCTGACCGTGCCGCGATCAGTCCTGATGGCCCGGGACCGGCCGCAGATGACGAAGGCGAGATCGCCTCCGTGGTCCTTGGGCAACTCGATGCGGAGGAGAGACAGAAAGTCCTGGAGCGAGCTGGGCACGTCCGCGAGGTACTGACCGGCTACCGCTCCGGCAGCGGGGAGTTGGCGGGCGACGACGAACCGAAGGCCGCCTACGCCACGGCAGTGCCGATGGAAGCGAGGAAGGCTGCCAAAGCTGCGGAACTTGGCGTGACGGCCCGCACCATCGAGCGCTGGGTCGCTGGATTTCTCCAGCATGGCGAGGCCGGCCTTGCACCGAGGAGGACGCGTTCGGAGCGGTCACAGACCTCGGTCGATGACCGGTGGGTGGAGACCGCGGTGGAGGTGATGGTCGAGCACATCGACCGGTCGCGTCCGTCGCGGACGATGGTGATCGAGCGGACCCGGGCCCGGGTGATTGCGCGGTTCGGTGAGGGAGTGGTGCCGCAGCCGAGTCGGGCGACGGCGTTTCGGCTGATGGAGGAGCTGGAGCGACGCCATCCGCTGTTCCGGCTGAGCACGAAGCGCAATCGGGACATTGCCGGTCGGCCGGGGGGCCCG
>NZ_BAAALF010000430.1:0-1663 GCF_039528135.1 Kitasatospora nipponensis
CCCGGCCGGCGGTGGGCTCAGCCGCCGCACTCCCCGCTCCGGTCGCAGTACGGCTGCCGCTCGCTGCGCCCGCAGCCGCACAGCATGGCCCGGGTCGCCTCGCGCACCGGCCCGCCGCCCGCGGTGCCGTTCGCCCCCGCGGCCGCCCCGCCCTCGTCGATCCGCAGCTCACCGCGGAGCAGCAGCCGGCCGTCCGCCGTCCGGGTCACCTCGGTCGGCCGGGCCGCCACCTCGTCGGGACCGTCGGGCAGCCGGTGGCGCAGCGCGCCGGTCGGGCAGCGCCGGACCACCTCGGCGACCTGCCCGGCCGGCGCGGCCTGCGGCGAGATCCAGGGCCGGCGCGTGGTGTCGAAGACCGCCGGCAGGCCGCGCACGCACTCGGCGGCGTGCCGGCAGAGCCCGCTGTCGAAGGTGACCTCGATCTCCTCGGACCGGTAGCTCCTGACCGTCCTCGCCGGCGTCGCGCCGGTCGGCTGCCCGGGCTCAGTCACGGACCTGGCTCCGGTTCTCGTAGGCCAGGTCCAGGTACTCCGGATGACGCTCCATCCAGCCGTGGATGAAGGGGCAGGTGGCCAGCACCGGGAGCGCGCGCCCGCGGGCGTCGTCCAGCGCGGCCCGCGCCAGCGCCCCGCCCACGCCCTGCCCCTCGAACGCGGGGTCGACGAGGGTGTGCGGGAACACCACCAGGTTCTCGCTGCGCAGGTACTCGGCGAAGCCCGCGGTCCGGCCGTCGACCTCCGCCTCGAACCGGCTCTGCGCGGGGTTGTCGTGCACGGTGACGGTCATCCGGGGGCCTCCTGGTGAGGGCGGGTCAGGGCTCCCATCATCGGCGATCCCCCCGGCCCCCGCACCGCACCCCGGCACCCCGCTCGCCCACCCCGGCACCCCGCTCGCCCCCACCGCACCCCACCCCGTCCCACCCCGCTCGTCCGTGCGCCGCCCCCGCGCCGCCCGCCCGCCGTTCACCCGTGCGCCGCCCGCGTGTCACCTGCCGCCCCGCCCGTGCTTCCGGAGCCACCGCCGCCCCGACCGGCCGCAGGACGGCCCCGGCCGGTGCCGCCGAGGGACCCCGCCGTCACCCGTCCGGCCTGGATCGGGGCGGCGTTGGCGGTTCGGCCTGCCGAAGGGACGCGGCAGGTCCATCGTGGAGTCGTGGGCGCGATCCACCGACCGGGCCCGCAGCGGCCGGTCCAGGTCCGAGCGCCGCGACGCGCCGACAGACGCGCCCTGACGATCCCGCCGACGACCCCGTGGTCTCCCCGCGGTGACCCCGCGCGCGACCCGGCCCGGCCTGCGCAGCAGGGCCACCTCGCAGGAAGCGGAAGCGTTCTTCTAGGCTCACTTCGGCTTCCCCTGCCACGGTGTCACCCGCGCCGCCACCTGGAGGCCGCTGCCCACGGGGTCCCGGCCGAGCCGGGGCCACCGGATCGAGCGAGGAGGACGTATGTCAACCAGCCGTTCCACCGCACCACGCACCCTTCGGCCACCGGCGGTCAACGGGCCCAGGTGCCCGGCCGATCCGCACGGATCGCCCGCCGCCCGACCCGCCGGCCACCGCGCGTCGCCGACCCCGCTGAGTACGGGAAGCCACCGCGGAGGTGTCAGGTGAGCCCGCACACCACCGCCCCCGACTCACCGCCCGCCGACGCCGTCGCGGATCCCG
>NZ_BAAALF010000431.1:0-1633 GCF_039528135.1 Kitasatospora nipponensis
GACCCGTTGCAGCGGTTGTTGCAGTTGTTCGAGGGGGTGTCGGCGGCGTCGAGTGCGGCGTCGAAGGCGGAGGAGTTGGCCGCGTTGCCGTTGGAGGAGCGGTTGAAGCGGCGGATCGTGGATGGGGAGCGGAAGGGTCTGGAGGCGGACCTGGACGAGGCGTTGGGGGTGCGTCCGGCGTTGGCGATCGTGAACGAGACGCTGCTGGACGGGATGAAGGTCGTGGGGGAGTTGTTCGGGTCGGGGCAGATGCAGTTGCCGTTCGTGTTGCAGTCGGCGGAGGTGATGAAGCAGGCGGTGGCGCATCTGGAGCCGCACATGGAGAAGTCCGACGACGAGGGCAAGGGCACGATCGTGTTGGCGACGGTGAAGGGGGATGTGCACGACATCGGGAAGAACCTGGTGGACATCATCTTGTCGAACAACGGGTACACGGTGGTGAATCTGGGGATCAAGCAGCCGGTGGCGGCGATCCTGGACGCGGCGCGGGAGCATCAGGCCGATGTGATCGGGATGTCGGGGCTGTTGGTGAAGTCGACGGTGATCATGAAGGAGAACCTTCAGGAGTTGAATCAGCGGGGGATGGCGGCGGATTTCCCGGTGATCCTGGGTGGGGCGGCGTTGACGCGGGCGTATGTGGAGCAGGATCTGCACGAGATCTATCAGGGTGAGGTGCGGTACGCGCGGGACGCGTTCGAGGGTCTGCGGTTGATGGACGCGTTGATCGCGGTGAAGCGGGGGGTGCCGGGGGCGGTGTTGCCGCAGTTGAAGCAGCGGCGGCATGCGCGGACCGAGGTGGTGGAGGTGGAGGAGCCGAATCTGGGTCAGGTGCGTTCGGATGTGGCGGTGGACAACCGGGTTCCGGAGCCTCCGTTCTGGGGGGATCGGATCGTGAAGGGGATTCCGTTCGCGGATTATGCGTCGTGGTTGGACGAGGACGCGTTGTTCAAGGGGCAGTGGGGTCTGAAGGCCGCGCGTGGTGGTGAGGGGCCTTCGTACGAGGAGTTGGTGGAGGAGCAGGGTCGTCCGCGGTTGCGGATGTGGTTGGACCGGTTGCAGACGCAGGGGTGGTTGGAGCCGGCGGTGGTGTACGGGTACTTCCCGGCGGCGTCCAAGGGTGATGACCTGATCGTGTTCGGTCAGGACGGTAGTGAGCGGACCCGGTTCACGTTCCCGCGGCAGCGGCGTGGGCGTCGGCTCTGTCTGGCGGACTTCTTCCGTCCGGAGGAGTCGGGGCAGAAGGACGTGTTGGGGTTGCAGATCGTGACGATGGGCAATCGGGTCTCGGAGGCGGCGAACGAGCTGTTCCAGGCGAACGCGTACCGGGACTACCTGGAGTTGCACGGTCTGTCGGTGCAGTTGGCGGAGGCGTTGGCGGAGTTCTGGCACGCGCGGGTGCGTTTCGAGTTGGGCTTCGGTGACGAGGACCCACAGGACGTGCGGGACATGTTCGCGCTCAAGTACCGCGGCGCGCGGTTCTCGCTGGGCTACGGCGCCTGCCCCGAACTCGAGGACCGGGCGAAGATCTCGGCGCTGCTGAAGCCGGAGCGGATCGGCGTGGTGCTCTCCGAGGAGTTCCAGCTCCACCCCGAGCAGTCCACCGACGCCATCGTCATCCACCACCCCGAGGCGA
>NZ_BAAALF010000432.1:0-1632 GCF_039528135.1 Kitasatospora nipponensis
CACAAGTCCTTCGGCCGGCCCGGTGCGGCCACCGCGGTGCTCGACGACATCAACCTCGACGTCGCCCCGGGCGAGTTCCTCTGCCTGCTCGGCGCCTCCGGCTGCGGCAAGTCCACCCTGCTCAACCTCGTCGCCGGCCTGGACCGACCCACCGCCGGCACCATCGAGGTCCCCGGCGGCCGCCCCGCCCTGATGTTCCAGGAACACGCCCTGTTCCCCTGGCTCACCGCCGGCAAGAACATCGAACTCGCTTTGCGCCTCAACGGCGTACCCCGCGCCGAACGCCGCCCCGAAGCCGAACGGCTGCTGGAGCTGGTCCGCCTGGGCGGCTCCTACGGCAAGCGCGTCCACGAACTCTCCGGCGGCATGCGCCAACGCGTCGCCATGGCCCGCGCCCTCGCGCAGGGCAGCAGCGTCCTGCTCATGGACGAACCCTTCGCCGCCCTCGACGCCATCACCCGCGACGTCCTGCACGAGGAGATCACCCGCATCTGGCAGGAACGGCAGCTGACCGTCCTGTTCGTCACCCACAACGTGCGCGAGGCCGTCCGCCTGGCCCAACGCGTCGTCCTGCTCTCCTCACGCCCCGGCCGCGTCGCCAAGCAGTGGCACATCGACCTGCCCCAACCCCGCCGCATCGAATCCGCCTGCGTCGCCGACCTGTCCGTCGAGATCACCGAAGACCTGCGTGGGGAGATCCGCCGCCATGGCCAGCACTGACACCACCACCCTCGCCAAGAACCCCACCCAGGCCGAAGCCGACAACACCCCCGGCGACCTCAGCGGCGTCGAAGCCGGCCTCGACGCCCTGGACGCCGTCCAGATCCAGCGCACCCCCATCACCCAGATCCTGCGCGAGAAGATCCTGCCACCCGTCCTGGGCATCCTGCTCGTCCTGGCGACCTGGCAACTCCTCTACAGCCTCCACGTCACCGACGACTACAAACTCCCCAGCCCCCTGGACGTCTGGCACAGCCTCACCGACCTCTGGTACCAAGGCACCCTGCTCTCCATCATCTGGACCAGCGTCTGGCGCGGCGTCACCGGCTTCCTCGCCGCCGTCGCCATCGGCACCCCCATCGGCCTCGTCGTCGCCCGCGTCAAAATCATCCGCGCCGCCGTCGGACCCGTCCTCTCCGGCCTCCAATCCCTGCCCTCCGTCGCCTGGGTCCCCGCCACCGTCATCTGGCTCGGCATCAACGACCAAGCCATGTACGCCGTCATCCTCCTGGGCGCCGTCCCCTCCATCGCCAACGGACTCATCTCCGGCATCGACCAGGTCCCACCCCTCTACCTCCGCGCCGGACGCACCCTCGGCGCCACCGGCCTCGCCGGCGCCCGCCACATCCTGCTCCCCGCCGCACTCCCCGGCTACCTCGGCGGCCTCAAACAGGGCTGGGCCTTCTCCTGGCGCTCCCTCATGGCCGCCGAACTCATCGCCAGCTCACCCGACCTCGGCGTCGGCCTGGGCCGCTACCTCGAAAACCAACGCGACTTCAACAACATGTCCGGCGTCCTACTCGGCATCATCCTCATCCTCGTCGTCGGCGTCGCCATCGACCTCCTCATCTTCACCCCCATCGAACGCCGCGTCCTGCGCAGCCGCGGCCTCCTCCAGACCAACCGCTGACC
>NZ_BAAALF010000433.1:0-1614 GCF_039528135.1 Kitasatospora nipponensis
CCGCGAACGCGACGCTGCTGCCCTGGTAGACCAGTCCCTGGCTGCGGTTCTCGAGTCGCATCAGCTGTCACTGACCGAGCCCGAGGAACAGCGACTCGCAACCGCCTACTTCCAATACCTGCAGGACCGGCTGCGCACACCGCGGGCAATCAAGCGCTACTTCGGCCAAGCCGCCGCGTCCCTTCGCACGCTCGCCGGCGAAGTCGACCTCGTCGACTTCCTCCTCGTCACCTTCCTGCGCACCAGCGAGCCAGGGGTCTACCGGCTGCTGAACCGCCATCGCGCAGAACTCACCGGCACCAGTTTCGATCCGGCTGCCCGGCGTGAGCGCCAGCCTGGAGAGCGCGCCCAGCGATGGCGCGAGCGGCTTGAGAAGGCCGGCGTCGTCCCTGATCACATCGAAGGAGTACTCGGCCTGCTGGCCATGCTCTTCCCTCCGCTCGGGCAGGCCCTCGGCGGCGGTGGCGACTCATCAGGCACCGCGCGACGTCGTGGCATCGGCAGCAACGACTACTTCGACAGGTACGTCGCCTTCGGTGTCCCGGACGACGACCTGTCGGAAACCGCATTCACCAGGGGCCTCGACCAGCTGGCGGACGGACCCCCGGGGCCAGAGGTAGCCGAACTTCTTCTGCGGCTGGAGAACGACACCCAGCGCATCGGCCGGCGCATCAGACAACGGCTGGACGCCGGCACGCCGGTGCCTTCCACCGCGCTGCTGCTCGAGCTCGCTGACCGCTACGGCTCGCTGACCGCACAAGCCGAGGGCTTCCTCAGAGCCGACATGAGCGCGCGCTTCCTCGCACAAGACCTCTTCCGCAATCTCCCAGCCGACGCACGAGCAGACGTCCTGCACCGCATGGCCGCCACCCCACAGGGGACCATGCTCGCCAGCCGGGTCCTGTACGACACCACCGAGCCCAGCAGCACCGCACCCGCCTTCGCCCAGGAAGGCGACACCTGGGTCCAGGAAGCCCGCACCAGCCTCGTAGCGCGACTGCGCGAGCACCTGACAACGCCCGGACCACGCCCCACCGACCAGCTCACCGACTCTGATGTCGACCTCATCTGGAACTGGCGCCACATCGACCACGCAACCGCCCGGGCCTGGATCCGTCAACGCCTCGACGACGGTACCTGGCAACTCCTGCCGCTACTCACCAAGATCGTCCGCCCGCCCCGCACCCCATGGGGCGCAGTCGACGCCGACACCCTGGCAAACCTCGACGCCCTGATCGACCGAGCCGAGGTCTACACCGTCCTCGACCAGACACAAACCACCCCCGACCCAGACCAGGCACGGCTCCTCGAAGGACTCCGCCACGCCCGCGACCGCGGGCGCACCGAAACAATCCAACAACCCACCAGCGGCCCAGCAGAAATGACCAACGACCAAGACACCTGACAACCCAGCCAACTGACAGAGAACCCGCTGGCCACACGATCACAGAAGCAGCCCAACCACCCAGCTAAGGAGACGGTGCGCTACCCGAGCAGCAACCACCTAACTGAACAGCACAGGCCACAACCCCGGCCCCTGATCACGGGTGTGTCCAGTGACTGGTGTATCTGATGTTGTGTGAGTTACCGGCGGCTGATGGAGAGTCGGGCGTC
>NZ_BAAALF010000434.1:0-1612 GCF_039528135.1 Kitasatospora nipponensis
CACCCCGTCCCGCAACGCCTCCGTGAAAGTCTGCCCCGAGTTCTTGGCCGCGGTCACGAACTCCTCCGCGCCCGCCTTCCCCGTCCGCCCCAGGTCATACCCGTCCTGCGCACCGAAACCCTGATTCACCGTCTGCGCGATCAGATCACTGATCATCGCCTGAACCGCCGAAACCACCGGCTCCTTCAACGTCTCCAGGATCGCCTCCACCAAGGCGTCCCGAAGCTCCTTCAACAACCGACGAACAATCATCTTCGTCGCCTGCACCGCACCAGCCGCACCCAGCTCCGACAACCCCAGCGTGAACGGCGCAGCCGCCTGAGCAGCGATGATCTCCACCGCCAGCACCACCAACTGCGCAATCACCGCGATCTTGCACGCGATCACGATCATCGCCGCCGCATCGAACGCCGCCGCGATCAACCGCGACGCCGTCGCCGCATCCGCCAGATACCCGTCACTGCCCCCGGCCGAGAACTTCTCCCACGCCTTGCCGAACGCCTCGATCGAATCACCCGAGTTCGCCGAACGCACATTGTTCGCCGCACCCGCCGCCCGATAGTGCAACTCATCGACCGTGTCCGCGAAATCCCGCCACACCTGCGCGGACTCCATGAGCTTGTCCTCGTCAGCCTTCGGCCAATCGAAGCCGAGCATCTCCAGGACCCACTCAACACTGTCCGGCAACATCAGCGACACTTCGTCAAACCCCCAGTAATGACGAGCACTTCACGACAACACGAAGAAGAGACCCACCGAACAGACAGCCACAACACCCACGCCCGAACGGCGCGTCAGATCACCTGCGGCCGGTGCAACGCACCGATCCGACTTCCGACCGTCCCCTGCGAACCCTCCAGCGTCCGGAACGAACCGTCCGTCGTCGACTCGTTCGCCTCGTGGTTGGCCGCCATGCCCTCCAACTTGTGCCCGATCTCACCGATCCGGGTCCCCAAGGAGGCCATCGACTCCTTCATGCCGTCCCGCAGACCCTCGTAGACGACACCGAACTTCTCACCCAAGTCGTCGTCACCCCACGGCGGAGTGTCGCCCTTCTCCAGGGCCTCCAACTTCGCCGACAAGTCCTTCACCGCAGCCGAGAAATCCTCACCGACCGCCGCCATGCTCTTCCCCTCAGCCCGAAGACTGACCGGGTCCACCACGATCTGCTGCGACATCTCCGCCCCCTGCTGTGCCCTGGACTGTCCTGCTCGGCATCCCCGGCGCCAACTGAATGAGCAGCAACAGCATCGCTCATCAGATCATAAGACCTCACAGTTGGCTGTGCTCGTACCGTATCGACCTTGCAACAGCTCGGTGCACCGAGGATCGGACGGCGCCGACAGAGCGCCTGCTCGACCAGTGACGAACCGGCACAGCGTCAGCTCGCCACCCCACACCGGGACATGGCCGCCTGTACGCAACTCCCTGACGCTGTTTTTCACCGAGGTACGCGACGAGCAACGACCTGCGCGCGCTGGAGCCTGCCACCCCGGAGGCGCCCTCGCGGACCTGGCCCGGCCGTTCAGTCCCGGACGGAGAGCGGACCGCGCAGCTCGACGCGCAGGCGGATCGAGAGGTCGACCGGAAGTCCCAGCTGGGAGTATCGAAT
>NZ_BAAALF010000435.1:0-1611 GCF_039528135.1 Kitasatospora nipponensis
GCGGCAGCGGCGGTGGCGGGGGCGGCGGCCGGGTCGCGGCCGCCGGTGCGCCCGCCGGGACCGCCGAGGTCGACCAGCACGTCCACCGGGCGCTCGGCGCCGGCGGCCCGCAGGCTCGCGTCCATCAGCGCCACGGTGGCGGGCGAGTCCACCCAGCTGCTGAACGCGAAGCCCGGGTCGGCCGCCAGCTCGCCGGCCAGCCAGGCCAGCGCCGCCGGGTCGAGCAGCGCGCCGGCGAGCAGCAGCCGGCGCACCCCGAAGGCGCGGGCGACCCGCAGCTGCGCGGCGGTGGCGAGCGTGATGCCCCAGGCACCGGCCGTCAGCTGCTGCTGCCACAGGGCCGGGGCCATGGTGGTCTTGCCGTGCGGGGCGAGCTCGACCCCGGCGCGCGCGCACCAGTCGGCCATGGTGCGCCGGTTGTGGGCCAGGGCGGAGGCGTCCAGGGTGAGCAGCGCGGTGCCCAGGTCGTCCAGGGTGGGCCCGCTCGCCAGGTACTCCCGCACCGTCCGGCCCCAGGCGGCGGGCGGCACGGCCCGAAAGCGCCAGTCCAGCCGCTCCCCGGCCAGCGCGGCCACCTTCCCCGCGTCGATGCCGGGCCCGTCCTGCTCGTCCGACTGGTTCATCATCACGCCTCCGACCAGTAAAGTTGCAACATATGCAATCACCTTTGCATATGTTGCTGACGCTGTTCTAACATGCCCTCACAACGAGGGTCAACGACAGGGGAGGGCCCGTGACGCAGGTGGCGACGGCTGTCTGTCTCGGCGAGTCGATGGCGGTCCTGCTGCCGGAACAGCCCGGACCGCTGGAGGCGGTGGCGTCCTTCCGCGCGGCGGTCGGCGGCGCGGAGTCCAACACCGCCTGCGCGCTGGCCGCGCTCGGCGTGCCGACCGCCTGGCTGAGCCGGGTCGGCGACGACGGCTTCGGGCGGCGGCTGACCGCGGAGCTGGCCGCGCACGGCGTGGACACCTCCGCGGTGGTCATCGACCCGACCCGGCCGACCGGGCTGTACGTCAAGGAGGTCGGCTCACCGCACCGGCGGCCGCACGACCTGGGGGCCGGGCACAGCCGGCTGCACTACTACCGCCGGGGCTCGGCCGCCTCCGCCCTGGGCCCCGAGCTGCTCGACGACCCGGTGGCGGCCCGCCTGCTGGCCGGCGCCCGCCTGCTGCACCTGTCCGGGATCACCGCCGCGCTCTCCGGCAGCGCGCTCGCGCTGCTGCGCGCGCTGCTCGCCCAGCGGGTGCCCGGGCGCCTGGTCAGCTTCGACCTCAACTGGCGACCGGCCCTGTGGCAGGGCCGCGACCCCACGGTGCTGCCCGGCCTGCTGGCCGCCGCCGACCTGGTGCTGCTCGGCGCCGACGAGGCCGCCCGGGCGCTGGGCACCGGCGAGCCGGCCGCGCCGCGCGTGCTGCTGCCGGGGCCGGCCACCGTGCTGGTCAAGGACGCCGAGCGCCTGGTCACCGCGCTCGGCCGGGACGGGGAGCGGGTGAGCGAGCGGGCGCTCGCCGTGGAGGTGGTGGAGGCCACCGGCGCCGAGGGCGCCTTCGCGGCCGGCAACCTGGCCGGCGCGGTGGGCGGGCTCGGCCAGCGCCGGCA
This sequence comes from Kitasatospora nipponensis, assembly GCF_039528135.1. Taxonomy (NCBI): domain Bacteria; kingdom Bacillati; phylum Actinomycetota; class Actinomycetes; order Kitasatosporales; family Streptomycetaceae; genus Kitasatospora; species Kitasatospora nipponensis. The sequence continues at coordinate 1,600 of NZ_BAAALF010000435.1, forward strand.
GGTGCGGGTGGG
>NZ_BAAALF010000436.1:0-1610 GCF_039528135.1 Kitasatospora nipponensis
GGCTGGAACGCCACGCTCTCGCTCGGCTCCGCATCCGGACAGCTCGTTCGCGACGCAAACGGCGTCTACCACCTGCAGAACGACAACGGCACCAAGGTCGAGTTGCTGACCGGTGCCGCGAACGGCATGTGGAACGGCGAGTACTTCAAGGTCACCACGACTGATGGCACAGCCTATTATCTCGGCCTCAACCACGCGCCGGGCACCGCCTCCGACGCTGCCACCAACAGCGCCTGGGCCGTGCCGGTCTATCACCCCAACCCCGGCGACCCGTGCTACAGCTCCGCCACGGGCAAGAACTCCCAGTGCGCCGCGCAGCCCGGCTACCGGTTCAACCTCGACTTCGTCGTGGACCCGAACGGCAACGTCCAGCGCTATGACTGGGCAAACGAGACCAACTACTACAACCTCGGCTACGGCCAGGTCGCCCAGTCCGGTGGTGGTGGCACGCTGACGCCGTACACCCGCGGTGGGTATCTCACCCAGATCTCCTACGGTTACAAGCTCGCAGATGCGAAGGCCAGCCGGGAACCGTCGGCGCAGGTCGTCTTCACCCCAGGTCAGCGGTGCACCACCTCCGATACCGTCTGCCAGTACCCCAACCTGTCAGCCTCGACGGCGACGAACTGGCCCGACGCCCCCTATAACCTCAACTGCTCCTCCGGCATGGCCACTTCCGGCACCGGAAGCAACGTCTGCCAGGTCGGGTCGCCGACGTTCTGGTCCACCTACCGGCTGAAGTCCATCACCACGAAGGTGAAGGTGGGCAGCGCCTGGCAGGACGTGGACTTGTATGCGCTGACGCACCTGTTCTCGGACGCCGGCGGCACGATGGACCCGGTCACCGGCAAGACGGTCGACCCCGCCAATGCCGGGATGCTCCAGTCGGTGATGTGGCTGTCCAAGATCCAGCACACCGGCCTGGACACCAGCGCCGGCGGCGGTACGGGCCCGCCGCTGGACCCGGTGACCTTTACCGGCATCGAGATGAACAACCGCGTCGACGGCCTCACCCCGGCAGCCCCGCCGCTGTACCGTCCTCGGATCTCCAGCATCCAAACGGAGACTGGCGAGTCCATCGTGGTCAAGTACCGCGACCCGGAATGCTCCAGGGTGAACGGCATCATGCCCGCCTCGGCCGACAGCAACACCAAGGCGTGCTATCCCGTCTACTGGACCACTCCTGGGGCAGCAGCCCCGATCGCCGACTGGTTCCACAAGACCCTCGTCGAGCAGGTCACGGACAACGACCTCACCAAGGCCGCCTCTCCCGCGAAGGTCACCAAGTACATCTACTTCGACGGCGCGGCCTGGCACCGGGACGACTCCGAGTTCACCGACGACAAGTACCGTACCTGGAACGACTTCCGCGGGTTCCGCACCATCACCACCGTCACAGGTGCCGCACCCGACCCGATCACCAAGACCGTCACTTCCTACTTGCAGGGTATGGACGGCGACTACAAGGCCGACAAGACCCAACGCAGCGTCAGCCGTGCCAACTCCCTTGGTGAGCAGACAGTCGACAGCAACTGGCTGGCCGGCATGACCCAGGAATCCGACGCCTACACGCAGGCCGGCGGCACCATTACCGGCAAGGCTCTCGCCTC
>NZ_BAAALF010000437.1:0-1591 GCF_039528135.1 Kitasatospora nipponensis
CTCCGCGGGCCCGACCAGCCCCGCCGGCTGCGGCTGGGCTACCTGGCGGCCGACGCCGCGCTGGCCGCGCTCGGCGACCAGGGGCGGCTGCCGGCGCCCGGCATACTGGGCGCGCTGCTGGACGCCACCCCCGCCCAGTGGGCGGCCACCCGGGTCAGCGCGGCCGGCGTCGACTCCCCCGCGCTGGACGCGCCCGTCCCGCACCCCCTTCCCCGCCCTGCGCGCACCCCCGGAGCACGATGAGCCAGACCGTCACCCGCGCCCTCGCCCTGCTGACCGAACTGGCCGAGGGCGAGCGCTCGCTCGACCAGCTCGCCGCCCTGCTGGCCGTGCACAAGACCACCGCGTTGCGGCTGCTGCAGAGCCTGGAGGAGGCCCGGATGGTCTACCGGGACGCCGAGTTCCGCTACCACCTGGGCGCCGGGCTCTTCGCGCTCTCCAGCCGCGCGCTCGAACAGCGGTCGGTGCGCCGGATCGCCGCCCCGCACCTGGCCGAGCTGAACGCGGCCACCGGCCAGACGGTGCACCTGGCGGCCTTCGAGGGCGGCGAGGTGGTCTACATCGACAAGTACGACTCGCGCCAGCCGGTGCGGATGTACTCGCGGATCGGGCTGCCGGTCCCGCTGCACTGCGCGGCCGTCTCCAAGGTGCTGCTGGCCGACCTGCCCCCGGCGCAGCGGCAGCGGGCGGTGGCCGCGATCGACTACACCCCGTTCACCGAGCGCACGCTGACCGGCCCCAAGGCGCTGCTGGCCGAGCTGGACCGGGTCGCCGAGCAGGGCTGGGCGCAGGACCGGGCCGAGCACGAGGCCTTCATGAACTGCGTTGGCGCACCGATCCGGGACGCCACCGGACGGGTGGTGGCGGCCGCCTCGATCTCGGTGCCGGACCTGGTCCTGCCGTACGAGCGGGTGCTGGAGCTGCTGCCCCGGCTGCTCGCCGCCACCGCGGCCGTCTCCGCCGACTGCGGCGCCCTCTGAGCGCGCGGCGCCCGACCCTCGGCGCCGGCCCGACCCCGACACCGATCCAGCGCGGTACCCCCATCCCCACGAGAGGTTCGAACGGCATGAGCGAGCAGGCGCCGCAGTCCCCGATGACCGAGGTGCGCACCGACGGCGCGCCGGCCCCCGCCTGGGTGTTCTCCCAGGGCGTGCGCAAGGGCCCGATCGTGCAGGTCTCCGGGCAGGGCCCGCAGGACCCGCGCACCGGTGCCTACCTCCACCCGGGCGACGTGCGCGCGCAGACCCGGCGCACGCTGGAGAACGTCCGGGCGATCGTGGAGGCGGCCGGCGCCACGATCGACGACGTGGTGATGTTCCGCGTCTACCTCACCACGCGCGACGACTTCGCCGCGATGAACGAGGTCTACGCGGCCTTCATCGAGGAGCACATCGCGCCGGGCGGCGTGAAGCCGTGCCGCACCACGGTCTTCGTGGAGCTGCCGAACGAGGCGATGCTGGTGGAGATCGACGCCCAGGCCGTCGTCGGCTGACCGTCGTGGGGTGACCGGCACGGGCTGACCGTCCGGGGCCCGCGGCGCTCGCGGGCCCCGGACGGACGGGGTCAGGCCCGGCAGCGCACCCGCGCGGGC
>NZ_BAAALF010000438.1:0-1590 GCF_039528135.1 Kitasatospora nipponensis
CGCCCGCCGCACGGCGGCGACCCGCGTGCGCGAGCGCGCCGCCCCGCCCGGCCGCCGCGACCTCGCCCACCCGCCGGCCGCCCGCAAGGCCCCCGCCCTCGACGCCCTGCGGCTGGAGCGCCGGCTTCGCCCGCTCTTCCAGGGCCTGCCCCCGGACAGCGGCGTGGCCGTCGCGGTGATCCAGGGCGACGAGCGGGCCGTCGCCTGTCGTGGCTACACCGACCCGGCCGCCGAACGCCCCGTCCGGGCGGACACCCGCTTCGAGCTCGGCTCGATCACCAAGACCTTCACCGGCCTGCTGCTGGCCGAGATGGTCGCCCGCGGTGAGGTTCGGTACGACGATCCGATAGACGCGTACCTGCCGGCCGGCTCGGTCCCCGGGTACCCGAAGGAACGTCCGATCACTCTGCTCCACCTGGCCACCCACACCTCGGGGCTGCCACGGCACCCGGTCGGCCTGCTGCCGGCCGCGCTCCCGCAGTGGTTCACCCGCCCGTGCGCCACCTTCAACGCCACCCACCTGCTGCGTTCGCTCCCGCGGACGCCGGTGCGCGGGACGCCCGGCGCGCAGGTGAGGTACTCGAGCCTCGGGTGCGGCCTGCTCGGCCTGCTCCTGGAGAACGCGGCGGGCAGCCGGTACGAGGACCTGCTCGCCACCAGGGTCTGCGCCCCGCTGGGGATGGTGGACACCTCCTGCGGTCCCGGCGGCGAGGCGGGCGGCGGCTACCGGCGGGGCCGGCGCGTCCCGTCCTTCCGGATCGCCGCGCTGCCGGGGGCCGCCGCGCTGCGCTCCAGCGCCGACGACATGCTGCGCTACCTACAGGCGCTGCTGGCGGCGAACGGCGCCGTGGGCAGCCGGCTCGAGCCGCTGCGGGGCATGGCGCAGCCGGCGTTCCAGGCCGATCCGGCGCTGCGGACGGCCTTGGGCGAGGTGCGGCAACCCCGGGCCGGCCGTCGCCTGGGCGGCACGCGGATCTGCCTGGGCTGGAAGCAGCGTCAGATCGAGGCGGCAGGAGCCGCCGCGGTCGCCGGGAGCGCCCGCCGTCGCGCGCGCGGCGTGGAGGCGCTCGACGTTGCCCGGGACGCGCCGGTGGTCGGGTTCGGGGCGCTCGAGGGCTTCGAGGGGTTGCGTCCGCAAGGCCGGGGAGTCGACCCCGGCGGCGCCGGCGGCAGGCGTGCCCCCGGCCGGCGCGGCGCGGATGGCCGGCTCGGTGCACGCGAGCGGGCGGTGGCCGAGCAGCAGACCCAGAGCATGGTGTTCCACGAGGGCACCACCCGCGGGTTCGTGGCGTTCGCCGGGTTCGACCCGGCGGCCGGCACCGGGCTGGTCGCCATGGTCAGCTCCCCGCCCAGCAGGCGGCGGGGCTTCCTGCAGACCGCCTACGAGACCCTGCGAGGCCTGGCCACGGAGGAGCCGGACGGCTGATCGGCCTCACTGACCGGCCCTCCGGCCAGTGGAGGGGAGGCCCACAGGCGTCTGCCCGGCGACCGGGCGACCGTTGGTCAGGCGATCGGACGGTCAGGTGACCGACGGATCAGTCCTTGTCGGTTCCGCCGGGCAGCTGGGACTGGATGAGGTTCATCACCGAG
>NZ_BAAALF010000439.1:0-1576 GCF_039528135.1 Kitasatospora nipponensis
TTCTCCTTGACCATTCAAGACCTGCCAGGGGCTTGCCATTCACCTGGCCCCGACTGCAGGGTTAATGTATAGCCGCAAATCCAGGCGTGCCCTCAGGTGCGGCCAGTCCCTACTGTCATGCGATCTGAAATGCCGCACGCCTTTTTTGCGTACCGCTCTCGTCGCTGCCCGGGTTTCGCCAGGGAACCGCCGGGCGGGTAAGGGGTTGCCATGAATGTCAATGAGCTGAGATCCCTGGCGGAACAGGCCGGCTTCTCCGGTCAGGATGTCGGGATCGCCGCCGCCGTGGCCATGGCGGAGTCCGGGGGAAACCCGGACATCCTCGGTGACACTGCTCTGGTGGACGACAAGTGGGGGCCTTCCGTCGGGCTCTGGCAGATCCGCTCACTGCGGAAGCCCCAGGCCTACGGATATCCCGACACCCTCCGGGTGGAGTCCGCCTTGCACGACCCGAGGAAGAACGCTGACGCTGCCTACGCCATCTTCAAGAGCGGTGGCGGGTGGCAGCAGTGGAGCACCTTCACGAATGGCGCCTACAAGGCCCACCTCCAGCCGACAACAGGAGCATCGGGCATGTACGAGCGAGATCTCGTCATCAACAAAGCGAAATCGTACATCGGCCTCCAGGAGACCGACGACAATCGGACGGAGTTCGGCAAGGAATTCGGCGAGGACGGTGTCGCCTGGTGCGACATCTTCGTCTGGTGCATCTTCAACCGGGTCGGCTTGGTGGGCCTGCTCCCCGGGAAGTTCGACAACTGCGCCAGGTCCACCGAGGCATGGAAGAGCGAGGGTCGCTTCTCGGAGTACCCGGGCCTGGGGGCACAGGTGGTCTTCGGCCCGGGCGGCGGTGAACACACCGGCATCGTCGTGAGCTACACCGAGACCACCGTCACCTCCGTGGAGGGCAACTGGAACGACCAGGTCTCCCTGGTCACCCGTCAGCGCAGGGACGACTACGTCTACGGGTACGGATATCCCAGGTTCGCGGAGGGCATTCGCAGTGCGGACCCCGCCTACCAGCCCCAGGACGGCCAAGGGGGCAGTGCCGAGGAGCCGCTGCCCGACGTGCTGTACGTCGGCCAGGTCAACCACGCGGCGTCCTGGGACCCGCCCGCCGAGCAGGGCCACCGCTCCTACTCCTGGCCGCAGGTGCTCCGCCTGGAGAAGGCGCTGGAGTCCGAGGGGCTGCTGGACCATCCGTACGTGGACGGCTCCTACGGGACGGTGACCATCGACGCGTACCGGCAGCTCCAGCTCAACCTCGGATACAGCGGCCCGGACGACGCCAACGGCAAGCCGGGCATCGAGTCGCTGTCCTGGCTCGGCCGCAGGCACGGCTTCCGCGTCGAACCCTGATCCGGCCGTACCGTAGTTCCCGACCCGCGCCGCTCGGACCTGACCGGACGGCGCGTCTGCCGGTCAACGTACCGTCACGAATGCTTCGGCCGAGCGGGCCTGACGTTCCTTCGGTCCCTCCGCCGGCCGCCCCACCGCGATGGCCCCCATCGGGTCCCAGCCCTCCGGCAGGTCGAGCACGTCGCGCACGGTGTCCCGGCACAACATCGTGGAGGAG
>NZ_BAAALF010000440.1:0-1544 GCF_039528135.1 Kitasatospora nipponensis
GTCGGCGGCGCGGGGCACCGGGATCGGCTCACCCGCCCCGGCCTCGGCGGGCGCCACCGGCGTCGGCGCGTCCTGCTCCGCCCGCTGGTCCTCGACCCGCCGTGCCACCGCGCGGACCGCCGCGGCGGACCGCCGGGCCATCGTTCTCAACGCACCGAGCCCGTGTTCCCCACCCCGTGCCATCGCTGGTCCTCCCGCTCTGGCCGTGGGCGCCGCCACGGCTCTGCGGTATGACGCTACCCGGCACGGCGCGGTGGAAGCGCAGGGCCCCCGGGAACGACGCGGACCCCGGCCGCCGCTCGAAGCCGAGCGGTGTCCGGGGTCCGTGGGTCGCGGGCCGTGAGCGGCCCTCAGTACCAGCTGTGGCTCTGCCAGAACGACCAGGCGCCACAGGGGCTGCCGTAGCGGTCGTTCATGTAGCCCAGGCCCCACTTGATCTGGGTGGCCGGGTTGGTCCGCCAGTCCGCGCCGGCCGAGGCCATCTTGGAACCGGGCAGCGCCTGCACCAGGCCGTACGCGCCGGACGGGTTCATCGCCGTGTAGTCCCAGCCGCTCTCGCGCTTCACGATGTTGCTGAAGCACTGGAACTGGGTGTCGTCCCCCACGATCCCGGCCGCGATGGACTGCACCGAGCCCGGGCTGTAGGAGGAGGCGGCAGGGGCCGAGGGCGTGCTGGCGACGGCGAGCTGGGAGCGGGCCTTGGCCCGGGCCGCGGCCGCGTCGTCGGCCTGCCGCTTGGCGTCGGCGGCCTTGGCCGCGTCCGCGGCGGCCTTGTCCGCGTCGGCCTTGGCCTGCGCGTCGGCGGCGGCCTTCTGGCGCGCGGCCTCCTCGGCGGCCTTCTTGGCCGCCGCGTCGGCCGACACCTGCTGGGCCGTGGCCTGCTGCTTGAAGTGGTCGCTGACGACCTGCGCGTCGGAAGCTGACGGGACGTCGGCGAGCAGCGTGGCACCCGCGACATCGACCGCCTGGGCGGGCTTGGCCTCGCTGCCCGAGGCCACACCCACGACGGCACCGACGGCGGTGACGGCGGTGGCGGAGGCCACAGCGACTCCCCGGACCGAGATCCGAGTCACATGGTTTCCTTCCAGCGTCGCCCACGCGTGACCGTGAAGGCGCAACATGCCCTGGTCGCTGGCCTCCACCTGCGTCGGTCACGGGAGGCGCCGGCCCGCTGCCCGCGACCGGCGAACCGGGTGCGAACAGGTGAATCGGGCGGCGTACGGACCGTTCATATGCAGTTGACACCCAACGAGCGGGCCGTACGCGGGGCCTGACAGAACCCTCACCATGCCGCAACCGGACGCGGGTGCGCAATTCCCGGTTGCGTGGCGAATCTCACATCCCGACCCGGCAGAAGAATTGCCCGTTCGCTGGACAGGAACCGTGCGATGTGATGACGATCCGCCCGGTTCCGGGCCAAAGTCGGGAACCGGACGGATCGTTCGTGGTCCGCCGCGGCCCCGCCGGGGCGCCGCGGCCGGGTCCTACGGCTGGATGTCCTCCAGCATCTCGGTCACCAGGGCGGCGATCGGCGAGCGCTCGGA
>NZ_BAAALF010000441.1:0-1543 GCF_039528135.1 Kitasatospora nipponensis
GAACACATGAACGGCCATCACGGGAACGACGAGTACATGGGACTCGCTTCCGGTCCTCCCGACGGGAGGCGCGCAGCATCGGCACTCAACCGAGCAACTTGACTATCTTGCCATATCACGAGGTTTGAAAGCGAATCGAGCCGGCTGTCTGCCGGGTCACACCGCGGCGGCCGGGTCAAATCGACGGCGCGCGCGGCGCCCTGAGCGCCCGTCAACCACCGGACGCGAACGCCGAAGGGCCCCGGCCCCGTCCTCGCGGACGGAAACCGGGGCCCTTCCGAGCCTGTGGAGCAGGCAGGTCAGAGCATCAGGACTACTTGATGATCTTGGTGACCTGGCCGGCGCCGACGGTGCGGCCACCCTCACGGATGGCGAACTTGAGGCCCTCCTCCATGGCGATCGGCTGGATCAGCGCGACCGTCATGGCGGTGTTGTCGCCCGGCATGACCATCTCGGTGCCCTCGGGGAGGGTCACGACGCCGGTCACGTCCGTGGTACGGAAGTAGAACTGCGGGCGGTAGTTGTTGAAGAAGGGGGTGTGACGGCCACCCTCGTCCTTCGACAGGATGTAGGACTGGGCCTCGAAGTCGGTGTGCGGCGTGACCGAACCCGGCTTGATGATGACCTGGCCGCGCTCGACGTCCTCGCGCTTGATGCCACGGAGGAGCAGACCGACGTTCTCGCCCGCCTGGCCCTCGTCGAGCAGCTTGCGGAACATCTCGATGCCGGTGACCGTGGTGGTGGTCTTGGTCTCCTTGATGCCGATGATGTCGACAGTCTCGTTGACCTTGAGGATGCCACGCTCGATACGACCGGTGACGACGGTGCCACGACCGGTGATCGTGAAGACGTCCTCGATCGGCATCAGGAAGGGCTGGTCCACGGCGCGGGCCGGGGTCGGGATCGCCTCGTCCACCGCGGCCATGAGGCCGAGCAGCTTGTCGCCCCACTCCTTGTCGCCCTCGAGCGCCTTGAGCGCCGAGACGCGCACGACCGGCAGGTCGTCGCCCGGGAACTCGTACTCGGAGAGGAGCTCACGGACCTCGAGCTCGACGAGCTCCAGGATCTCCTCGTCGTCCACCATGTCGGCCTTGTTCAGGGCGACGACGATGTAGGGAACGCCGACCTGGCGGGCCAGGAGGACGTGCTCCTTGGTCTGCGGCATCGGGCCGTCGGTGGCGGCGACGACGAGGATCGCACCGTCCATCTGGGCCGCACCGGTGATCATGTTCTTGATGTAGTCCGCGTGACCCGGGCAGTCGACGTGGGCGTAGTGACGCGCCTCGGTCTGGTACTCGACGTGCGCGATCGAGATGGTGATACCGCGCTGCCGCTCCTCCGGCGCCTTGTCGATCTGGTCGAACGGCGTGAAGGGGTTGATCTCCGGGTACGCGTCGTGCAGCACCTTGGTGATCGCCGCGGTAAGGGTCGTCTTACCGTGGTCGATGTGACCGATGGTGCCGATGTTGACGTGGGGCTTCGTCCGCTCGAACTTCGCCTTCGCCACTGCAGTCCTCCTGAGGACAGTTCTGTACGCCGTACG
>NZ_BAAALF010000442.1:0-1531 GCF_039528135.1 Kitasatospora nipponensis
AGCGCGCCGGCCAGCCGCCGGTGCCGGCCGGCCGGCAGCAGTCCCGCCGCCTCGGCCAGGGTGACGAACCGCCAGGCCCGCAGCTCGTCGGGCGGCAGCCGCAGCCCCGCCCGCTGGTCGGCCGTCAGCCGGCCGCCGTCGTAGACCAGCCGCAGGCCGCCGCGGCGCGGACCGGTGCGCGGCTCCCAGTCCACCGCCAGCAGCCGCAGCGCCTCCGGCTCCAGGCGCAGCCCCAGCTCCTCGGCGGCCTCGCGCACCGCCCCGCTGGTCGGCGCCTCGCCGCGCTCCACCACGCCGCCGGGGAACTCCCAGGCCGGCTTGTAGACCGGATCCACCAGCAGCACCCGGTCCTGCTCGTCGAAGAGCAGCACCGCGGAGGCCACGGTGTCCTCGCTCGGGTCGGTGCCGCGCACGATCGGGCGGTGCGCGACCCCCTCCTTGACCAGCGTGGCGAGCGTCTCGGCGACCTGGCGCGGGGTCAGCTCCGCGGTGTCCACCAGGTGCGCGTCCCGGTGCATCCAGCCCTGCGCCGCGCGGTAGGCGGGCAGGTGGTCCAGCCGCCAGCGGCGGCACCGCGCGCTGGCCTCGGCGTCGCCGGGAACCTCCTCGCACGCCGAGATGCGCGAACGCAGGATCGTTTCCTCAGCGTGCAGCACGAAATGGTGCACGGTCAGCCCGCGCGCGGCCAGCTCGCCGAAGATCTCGTCGCGGTACTCCTCGCGCAACAGGGTCATCGGCACCACCAGCGGGCCCGGCACCTCGGCCAGGATCGCCGCCGCCACCTCGGGCACCAGCCGGCGCCAGGACGGCAGGTCCTGGAAGTCGGTGACCTCCGCGGTCCGTTGCGCCGGCAGCCAGTGCCGCAGCGCGTAGCCGACCGTCTCCGGATCGTAGAGCGTGCTCCCCGGCAACAGCTCGACCAGCTCCCTGCAGGCGCTGGTCTTGCCCGCCCCGAATGTCCCGTTGACCCAGACGATCACGACTTCCCCTGCCCTCGGGCGGCCCCGGCGCGGTGCGCGCCGGGCTGTACACGGGCACCGCGCGCACGGCGGCCGGCCTCGCCGACGCAGCCCCACGCGCCGAGTGGCCCGGCACCACCGTGGGTGGTACCCGCCGCGCCCGACTCCTCATTCCTCGCCGGCCGACGCGAGGTCACGTCCGGACCCCCGCAGGCAGCGCACCAGCCCCGACGGCGCACTCCGCGCGGGGGTACACGCGCCCTCGCACGCCCCCGGCTCACACCCTACGAGCCGCACCGCCGGGCCCGTGGCCGGTGCCCGGGCGCCGCCTCAGGTCTCGGTGGCCCACAGCGCCGCCGCGGCCGCGCCGACCAGGCCGGCGTCGGTCGCCAGCTCCGCCTGACAGACCTTCAGACCGCGCACGTACGACAGCGTGGCGTACTCCGCCAGGCGCGCCCGCAGCGGACCGAGCAGCAGGTCACCGGCCTGCGCGACGCCGCCGCCGATCACCGCCACGTCCAGCTCGACCAGCGTGGCGGTGGCCGCGGTGCCGGCCGCCAGCGCCTGCCCGG
>NZ_BAAALF010000443.1:0-1506 GCF_039528135.1 Kitasatospora nipponensis
GCCCGCCCCGCCCTGCCCCGCCGCTCCGCCCCCCCGCTGGCCCGCGAGCGGCAGGTGCTCGGCCTGCACCTGAGCGCACCGGACGGCACCGCGCTGGACCCCGGCACGGCAGCCCGCCGGCTGCTGGAGCGCCTGGGCCTGGACTGCCCGGCGCTGCCGGCGCCCGCCCCGGCCGAGGAGGGCGCCCTCGCCGACGAGGACCCGGCCTGCGCGCAGCTACGGGCGGCGCTGACCGGTTGCGCCACCCTGCTGCTGCTCGACGACGTCCCCGACGCGGAGCACCTGCGCCCGCTGCTGCCGCCCGAGCCGCGCTGCCTGGTACTGGCCGTCACCACCGGGCCGCTCACCGCGCTGGCCGACCGCTTCACCGTGGACCCGGTGATCCTGCGCGGCCTGGAGGCCGGCGCGGCCGTCGAGCTGCTGACCGCGCTGGTCGGCGGCACCCGGATCAGCTGCGACCCGGTGGGCGCCGCCGAACTGGCCGAGGCCTGCGCGGGCCGCCCGGCGCCGCTGCGGCTGATGGCGGGCTGGCTGCGCGAGCGTCCCAAGGCGGCCGTGCCGGACGCGGTGGCCGCGCTCCAGGAGGCCGCCCGGACCGAGGCGGCGCGCCGGGAGAAGGCCCGCACCGCGCCGGCGGGCCGCGAGGGCGGCGAGGGCGGGGAGGAGGCCGGCGGCGGCCGCACGAGCGATGGGCGAGCCGCCGGTACGCGGCACGGACGGGCACCGGACGCGGGGGCGGCGAGCACCGCGGGCGGCCCGGGGGAGCCGGGCGGGGCGGCGGGCAGGGGGGCGGCGAAGAGCGGGACCCGGGGCGGGACGAAGGGCACCGGACAGCCGGTCGGCGCCACGGACCAGCCGCTGCGGGCCCCCGGCGGCGAGCCGCTGCCGGCCGAGCTGGTGCTGCGCTACCGGGCCCTGCCGCACGCGCAGGCCCGGCTGCTGCGGATGCTCACGCCGGTCCCCGGCGGGCAGGCCGACCTGCGCACCGCCTCCGCGCTGGCGGGCTGCCCCGCCCCGGAGGCCGGGTGCCCGGGCGGCTGTACGCCGAGCTGCGGGCGCTGCGCGAGGAGCTGGACCGCCCGGCCGAGGTGCAGCTGGCCCGGGCCCGGCTGCTGGAGCGCCTGGTGCGGCTGGTCGACTCGGCCGGCGCGCTGCTCGACCCGGCCACCGTCGGCGCCCCCGTGCCGCTGCCCGGACCGCTGCGGCTGCGCACCCGCGAGCACGCCCGGCGGTGGCTGCTCGGCGAGCGGGCGGTGCTGCTGGGCGCGGTGGAGGAGGCGATCGGCCAGGCCGACCTGGACGGCTCGGCGGGCCGGCTGCTCGGCTCGGTGCTGGGCGCGCTCGCGCTGACCGGCCGCGACCTGCCCGCCGACCGGTACCGGCTGCACCTGCTGGTGCTGCGCACCGCCCAGCGGCACGGCGCGCCGCGCCGGGCGGCCGCCGCCCTGCTCAACCTCGCCGACCTGCGGGCCGGGTGCGGGCCGAGGGGGGGCGGCGCGCGGCACC
>NZ_BAAALF010000444.1:0-1502 GCF_039528135.1 Kitasatospora nipponensis
GCTACAGCCGACGCCTGCGCAGAGTGTTCTACATGTCCGCGCAGACCAGCATCATCCAGGACGGGCCCAACCGAGACTTCTACCGTAAGAAGCGAGCCGAGGGCTGCGGACACGTCCAAGCCCTCATCGCCCTCGAGCGCCGCCGAGTCAACGTGCTGTGGGCACTACTCCGCGACGGACGGGAGTTCACCCCCGCCCAGCCGACGGCTTGACTCAGTCATTGAGACTCCACCACCCGCAGTGGGCATGTACTGGCCAGCATGGTTGCGGCACGGAAGTCCGCTGCGAGACCATTGCGCAGACACACGGTTGAGCATTTGTGAGGCCAGGGAGAACTTAATTGACCGATAAAGGAACCCGCGAAGGGCCGTCGCTTCTCACTGATCGCCCCTCGGAGGACTCGGGTACCGAGACGGCATCCCGATACTTCTTCCAATATCAATGCGCAGCCAGGCATTGCTTCAGCCTGCTTTCCGACGACTCGATAAAATCGATCATATGCGAATGGTACACAGACTATGCCATTGAATATTCAAATGGTGCGCTGCATATTTTTTCTGTGAAGCATCGCGAGCCCGACAGGGGTCCTTGGCCGTTCGTTGAGCTATGGGAATTGGGTGGGCTGTCTACTCTTTTTAAGAGATGGGTGGCAGGTTCAAGAGAAGGAAGATGTCGGCTTGTTACCAATGCACCCATGAAGGGAGGGAAAGACCGGGCGGCGGCTTTCGACGCTGCATGCAAGAGTGGCAGCCTCGAGCAGTTGGCTGGCTTCATCCCAGAAGTTGCAGTCAGGCTGGCGTGCTCCACATCGGACGCTGCCGAATTCCTGGCAGCGCTCGATATTGAGCATGGAGTTCCCGATCGTACTACGATCCGTTCCCATTCTATCCTTAGCATAGCCGAACCAACTCTTGTCGAGGCTGGGTTGCCGGACCTTGATCCCAAGTATGCCTGGGATTCGGTTGTAAACTTGGTGGCGGTTTCGTCACGCAATGGAGATGCCAGGGACTCCCTCGATCGGCTAAGAATTTCAAGCCCTGACGGTATCAGGGATCGCCAGTTGATATCCATCAATGTCCGACGGCGCACAATCGCAAGGGAGGATGTTTTTCGGGCTTTGGAACCTGAAAGGCCGGGACGCGGACCGGCCTGGCGGCACGTATCAAACCTGAGCACTCGACCTCCGACTCCTATATTTCATGGGCGCACTCAAGAACTCTCTTCGCTTGTTTCTCTCGTCTCAAAAGAAGCGGACGAGAAACCGGGTATTGCGGTTTTGGGGATGAGCGGAATTGGGAAAAGCGAGCTAGTTGGTCAGTATGCCGCACGAGAGTGCGAAGACTTCGACGTTGCATGGTGGGTGTCCGGTGAGTCCTGGCCGTCGACAGTCGCCGGCCTAACTCAACTGGCTGCAGAGCTCGGAATTTCAGGCGAATCGCCGGGAGCGTCCCTGCAGAACTTGGCCCGGTTCCTTAAGCAAAATCGAGCGCGCGTCGTTTTCG
>NZ_BAAALF010000445.1:0-1490 GCF_039528135.1 Kitasatospora nipponensis
CGGGGGGCGCGGGGGCCCCCCGTCGCGCTGCTGGCCGCCGGGCCGCCGGGAGGGTACGGGCCTTCGGCGACGTACGCACCGGCGGGGGTGTACGAGCCGCCGGGGGCGTACGAGCTGCCGGCGGTGCATGAGCTGCCGGCGGTGCACGGGCGGCCGTGCCCGGGGCCCGAGGTCTCGGCGGAGGAGTGCTTCCGGATGCTCGGGCGGCTGCCGGGCCACCGGTTCCGGCCGATCTCCCCGGGCTCCTTCCGGCACCGCCCACGGGCCTGCCTGCGGGCGGCGCTCACCGCGCTGGTCGAGGCCCACCTGCTCGATCCGCTGCCCGGTGGCGGTTACCGGATCGAGCCGCTGGTGAAGCGCTTCGCGAGTGAACTCGCCGAGTGGGACGCCCGTCCGGGCCCCGGTCCCGGTCCGGTGGGGCCGGGCCGTCGGTACCGGGCGGGCGGCCGGGCGGGCAGCGGGTCGGCCCGTCCGGCCTGGTCGCCCGGCCCGGACGGGCCGTCCTGGGAGGGGTTGTTGATCGCGTGCTGACCGAGGTCGGGCGGACCGCGGCGGACCCCGGTCCGCAGAGGTCCGCCCGGGTCCGACCGCCGCGCGTTGAGCGCCTGTTGACCGACCGGCAGGAGTGCGGCGGTCCGGCAGGCACCTGGTAAGCGCTTGGCAGGTGCCTGGTAGGCGGCGCCGTCCAAGCTGAGCCCCGGCTACCCCGGGGGCGGGGTTGCCCGAACGGCCTGCGGGCCGGGGGCGTCACGGGAGGAAGTAAAGGAATGAACGTGCATCGGATAGCCGTCCGGATCCAGGCCGACGACCCCATCTCGCAGTCCGGGGTCGCCGCGCAGTTGCGCACCAGGCCCGAACTGCGGCTGCTGGACCAGTCGGAGGCCGCCCAGGCGGACGTGGTCCTGGTGGTGGCCGACACCCTGGACCAGCGCACCGTCACCCAGCTGCGGGCCCTGCGCCGCAACCTGCCCGGCCGCCTGGTGCTGGTGCTCTCCGCACCGGACGCCGGCGCGCTGGCCACCGCCGTGGAGTGCGGGGTGGTGGGGCTGCTGCGGCGCTCGGAGGCCAACGCCGACCAGCTGGTCCGCACGCTGAGCGCGGCCGTGCGCGGCGAGGGGGCGATCCCGCCCGACCTGCTGGGCCGGCTGCTGGAGCAGATGGGACGGCTGCAGCGCCAGGTGCTCGACCCCCGGGGGATCTCCTTCTCCGGCCTGCACCAGCGCGAGATCGACGTGCTGCGGCTGGTCTCCGAGGGGTTCGACACCCGGGAGATCGCGCAGCAGCTCGCCTACTCCGAACGCACCGTCAAGAACGTGCTGCACGACGTCACCACCCGGCTGCAGCTGCGCAACCGCTCGCACGCGGTCGCCTACGCGCTGCGCCAGGGACTGATCTGAGGGGTCCGCACGAGGGCGGCCGGGCGGGCCGGCTGCCTGATCGGGCAGCGCCGGGTTCCCCCGGGAGCGCCCGCGCGACACCGGTCGCGCGGG
>NZ_BAAALF010000446.1:0-1486 GCF_039528135.1 Kitasatospora nipponensis
GGTGGCTCGGGGCCCGGGGCCCGGTGGCGGGACTCAGCCGACGATCAGGCTCAGCCCGTAGCCGACGGCCGCGGCGCAGGCCGCGAAGCAGACGGTGGCGCAGGCCAGCGCGAGGACGCCGCGGGCGCCGCCGGCGGTGCCGGCGGTGGCGCCCGTCGTGGCGGTGGTGGCGGCCTCACGGCGGGACAGGGCCAGGATGCCGAGCGCGAAGGCGCTGACCACGGCGACGGTGACCCCGAAGCTGACACCGGCGGTGTCGGCGAGGGCGCTCCAGTTGATGTGCATGACCGGGGACTCCTCAGGCGGCGACGGTCGTCGTGGCGGGGGACGGGGTGCTGGCGCTCGCGGTCGGCGCCGGCACCGGGGTGACCTCGGTGACGTCCGGGACGTCGTTGACGTTGCCCGCGGTCACCGGCTGGCGGCGCGAGATCACCCACATGGCGCCCGAGCCGAGCACCAGGGCCGCGCCGACCACCAGGACGCCCCAGGTGCCGCGGTCGGCGACGAAGGCGGCGGCGCCGGCCACGGTGGCCGCGGCGGGCAGCGTCAGGCCCCAGGTGTAGACCATGCGGCGGGCCATGCTCCAGTGCACCTGGGCCTTGGGGCCGCCCAGGCCCGCGCCCATGATGCCGCCGGAGACGACCTGGGTGGTCGACAGGCCGTAGCCCATGTGCGAGGAGGTCAGGATGACCGCGGTGGTGGCGCTCTCGGCGGCGAAGCCCTGCGGCGCGCGGACGTCGGTCAGGCCCTTGCCCATGCTGCGGATGATCCGCCAGCCGCCCATGTAGGTGCCCAGCGCGATCGCCAGGCCGGCGCTGACGATCACCCAGGTGGGCGGCAGCGCGTGCTTGGGCAGGTTGCCGACCGACACCAGGGTCAGCGTGATGATGCCCATCGTCTTCTGGGCGTCGTTGGTGCCGTGGGCCAGCGAGACCAGCGAGGCCGAGGCGATCTGGCCGGTCTTGAAGCCCTTGGTGACGCTCTTCTCGTCGGCCCGGCGGGTGATCAGGTACGCCATCTTGGTGGCGCCCCAGGCGGCCAGTCCGGCGACGATCGGGGAGGCGACGGCCGGGATGAGGATCTTGGTGACCACGACGCTGAAGTTCACGCCGTTCAGGCCGACCCCGACCACGGTGGCGCCGATCAGGCCGCCGTACAGCGCGTGCGAGGAACTGGAGGGCAGGCCGCGCAGCCAGGTCAGCAGGTTCCAGAGGATCGCGCCGACCAGGGCGGCGAAGATCACCGCCGGATGGATGCCCGCCTTCTCGTTGACGATGCCGCCCGAGATGGTGCTGGCGACCTTCACGGACAGGAAGGCGCCCGCGAAGTTGAGGACCGCGGAGATGGCGACGGCGACCTTGGGTCGCAGGGCGCCGGTCGCGATGGAGGTGGCCATCGCGTTGGCGGTGTCGTGGAAGCCGTTGGTGAAGTCGAAGGCGAGCGCCGTGACGATCACCACCGCCACCAGGAACGTGATGTGTTCCAT
>NZ_BAAALF010000447.1:0-1474 GCF_039528135.1 Kitasatospora nipponensis
GGCGACCGAGGCGCAGCACGCCAAGGGGAAGTTGACGGCGCGCGAGCGGATCGATCTGTTGCTGGATCCGGGGTCGTTCCATGAGGTGGAGCCGTTGCGGCGGCACCGGGCGACGGGTTTCGGTCTGGAGGCGAAGAAGCCGCACACCGATGGTGTGATCGTGGGCTGGGGGACGGTGCACGGGCGGACGGTGTTCACGTACGCGCACGATTTCCGGATCTTCGGGGGTGCGTTGGGTGAGGCGCACGCGCAGAAGATCCACAAGATCATGGACATGGCGATCGCGGCGGGTGCGCCGTTGGTGTCGTTGAACGACGGTGCGGGTGCGCGGATCCAGGAGGGCGTCACCGCGCTTGCGGGGTACGGGGGGATCTTCCAGCGCAACACGCGGGCGTCGGGGGTGATCCCGCAGATCTCGGTGATGCTGGGTCCGTGTGCGGGTGGGGCTGCCTACAGTCCGGCGTTGACGGACTTCGTGTTCATGGTGCGGGAGACCTCGCAGATGTTCATCACGGGTCCCGACGTGGTGCAGGCGGTGACGGGGGAGAAGATCTCGCAGAACGGTCTGGGCGGTGCGGACGTGCACTCGTCGGTGTCGGGGGTGTCGCACTTCGCGTACGACGACGAGCCCTCGTGCATCGAGGAGGTGCGGTACCTGCTGTCGATGCTGCCGCAGAACAACCGGGAGATGCCGCCGGCGTCGGCGGGTGAGGATCCGGTGGACCGTCGGTGTGAGGCGTTGCTGGACCTGGTGCCGGCGGACGGGAACCGTCCCTACGACATGCGCAAGGTGATCGAGGAGGTCGTCGACCACGGCGAGTACCTGGAGATCCACGAGCGGTGGGCGACGAACGTGATCGTGGCGCTGGCGCGCATCGACGGTCACGTGGTGGGTCTGATCGCCAATCAGCCGCAGTCGCTGGCGGGGGTGTTGGACATCAACGCCTCGGAGAAGGCGGCGCGGTTCGTGCAGATGTGCGACGCGTTCAACATCCCGTTGGTGACGATGCTGGACGTGCCGGGGTTCCTGCCGGGGGTGGACCAGGAGCACGAGGGGATCATCCGGCACGGCGCGAAGCTGCTGTACGCGTACTGCAACGCGACGGTGCCGCGGATCCAGTTGATCCTGCGCAAGGCGTACGGCGGGGCGTACATCGTGATGGACTCGCGCTCGATCGGGGCGGACCTGTCGTTCGCGTGGCCGACCAACGAGATCGCGGTGATGGGGGCGGAGGGCGCGGCGAACGTGATCTTCCGTCGGGACATCGCGGGCGCGGACGATCCGGAGGCGATGCGGGCGCGCCGGATCAAGGAGTACAAGAGCGAGTTGATGCACCCGTACTACGCGGCCGAGCGTGGTCTGGTGGACGACGTGATCGACCCGGCCGAGACCCGTTCGGTGCTCGCCGCCTCGCTGGCCATGCTCCGCACCAAGCACGCCGACCTGCCCTCCCGCAAGCACGGCAACCCGCCG
>NZ_BAAALF010000448.1:0-1474 GCF_039528135.1 Kitasatospora nipponensis
CAGGCCCTCATGGAGCCGTCAACCACCTCCCACCGGAAGGAGGCCCCCCCATCAGGATCCTGATCGTCGGCGGCGGCTGTGCCGGAACCGCCACCGCACTCCGCCTCCAGCAGCTGCTCAAGGCCCAACTCCGGGACGGCCGGGTGCAGATCACCCTGGTCGAACCGCAGCCGTACCTGACCTACCAGCCCCTGCTGGCCGAGGTCGCTGGCCCACTTCATGCCACTCTCGAAGGAGCTGGGCACGTCGATACCGTTCATGGCCGACTTGCTCTGGCTCAGCGCCTGGCTGGCGTAGTTCATCGCGCTGGAGGTCTGCACGGCGTGCGCGGCCGTGTTCGACATGCTGGTGTGGATGACCCCTGCCCGGGTGGCGAACCCCTGAGCTGCGACCCCCTGCCAGTTCTGGGTCGCGTGCTCCACTGCCTTCTTCAAATCGTCGGCGGCACTGCGGAGTTCAGCCTCCACGTTCTTCCAGTGCTCGCTGACCTCCTTCAGCCGCTCGGGCTTGGAGACCTCAAGCATCCCCTTGAGCGGGATCAGTGCCTTGCTCTCGAAGTACGGGTTCCGTGCCATGTCAGACCGCCCTCTGCTGGCTGTTCATGACCGACTTCTGGTCTTCCTCGAGGCCCCGGTAGTTCTCAGTGACCATCTTGGTCTTGTCACCGAAGTCGTTGATCAGCGAGTTCAGATCAGCGATGGTCTTGGCGAGGAACGCCTGCATGCCATCGTGCGCTGTGAACAGTGCCGACGCCTCGGGGAAATTGCCACCGAAGTCCTCGCGCTTGACGACGGTGTTGTACTTGGTCTTGTCCGCGGTCTGACCGATGTTCTGCTGGAGCGCCCGCAGTCGCTTAACGACCGCCTCCAACTCGTCGGTGTTGACCTGATATCCGTCCGACATACGGCTCCTCCCCCTGGAGTGTCGCTGCTTCCCCGTCCGACGCTGTCCTCGTCCGGGCCTGAACTCGCCCCGCGCGGCAGGTTACTGCCAACTGGTCAGGGCGTTCGATCGTATCGCTTCCTGAAGGTGTGCTGACACTCCCTCAGCGTCACTGGTTGCCACCGGAACCGTAAGGATTCTGGTACGGCGGCTGCTGCGGAGGCTGACTGCCGTACGGCGGGTACTCCTGCGGCGGAGGCTGGTTACCGTAGGGCTGGTTCGGGTACGGCGGCTGGGCCTGCGGGTATCCGTACGGCGGTACCGGCGGCTGTCCCGCGCGAGCCGCCCGGCGGCGCTTGGACGCCTTCACCAGGACAACGATCACAATGATGGCCAGAACTGCCAGGACCACCAGGATCACGGCCGCCACAACGAGGCCCTTGCCGACAATGGAGAAGTCACCCGGATCCTCCATCGCCTGCTGCCCGGGGTCCGTCCCACCCGGCAGCGTCCCTCCGGGCGCCGTGGCAGCGGCACTCGGGGCGCTGCTGCCCGATGCCCCGCCAGCATCCCGCTTGGTCAGCGGAGCCTG
>NZ_BAAALF010000449.1:0-1472 GCF_039528135.1 Kitasatospora nipponensis
GATCACGGCAGATCCCTCCGACCCTGGGCGATCCGGGCCTGGGCGATCCGGTGCACGGCCATCGCGGCGCCGAAACCGGAGTCGATGTTGACGACCGTGACACCGGCCGCGCAGGAGGCGTGCATCGCCAGCAGTGCGGTGACCCCCTCCAGCGAGGCGCCGTAGCCGGTCGAGGTGGGGACCGCGACGACCGGGCCGCGCACCAGACCGCCGACCACGCTGGCGAGCGCACCCTCCATACCGGCGACGACGATCACCGCATCCGCCGCCTCGAGTTCCTTCCTGACCTGGAGGATCCGGTCCAGGCCCGCCACCCCGACGTCATGGATGGCAGTGGCGTTCAGACCCACCGCCCTCGCCACGGCGTACGCCTCGGCCGCGACCGGGCGGTCGGAGGTCCCGGCGGCCACCACCGTGACGGTGAAGTCCGTACGCTCGGGGGCCCGCCACACCAGCAGCCGGGCCTCGGCGTCGTACGACCCGCCGCCCACCGCGCCGAGCACGGTCTCGGCGACCTCCGGGGGGGCCCGGGGGGCGGGCGGCGGGTGAGGCACGGCCCGGGGCTCAGCCGGTGGCCGGCAGCGTCAGCACCTGGGCGCGCCGGCCGTCGGTGTCGAGGTGGTGGACCAGCAGCAGCCGCGCCGGGCCCTGGCCGGTGCGGCGCACCTCCAGCACGGTGCCCGGCGCCTCCGGGCCCAGCAGCGCCGGCGGACCGCCGATGCCCACCCGGACGTCCACCGCCGGGTGCAGCACGTCGAACTCCAGCGTCGGGCGGGTGCCGGCCAGTCCGATCGCGGTCAGCACGTGCGCGGGATCGGGCTTCGCCTGCGCGAAGCCGGTCCACAGCGCGTAGTGCAGCCGCCCGCCGGAGGCGCGCAGCCCCGGCAGGACGGCCAGCCTGACCGGCAGCACCACCGTGTCGCTGTCCAGCAGGTCGGTGTCGCTGTCGCCCCAGCGGCCGCCCAGCGGCTGGACGTCCAGCTCGCGCCCGGTGCGGGCGTCCAGCGTGCGGGCCACCAGGACGTCGCTGCCCGGCAGCCGGTCCGCGGCCACCAGGACGTCGGCCACCCCGTCGCCGTCGGTGTCCAGCGCGGCGCGCACGGCGGTGCCCCCCACCGGTGTGGCGGCCGGCGCCCAGGTCGTGGCGGCCAGGTAGAGGGTGCCGTCGGCCAGCGGGTCCGCGCCGGCCGCGGGGGCGTCGCTGGCCGCGCCCACCGCCCGCAGGTGGTCGGCCGGCTCGGTGCCGTGCTCGACGCAGGGCGCCCGGCCCTCGGTGCCGGCGGCGGCCGAGCCGGGCTCGGCGCCGGCGTCCGTGCCACCGCTCGCGGCGCCGGGTGGTGCGGCCTTGCCGTCGAGGGGGCAGTCCGCCCGGCGGGCGCCCTCGCCGCCCAGCGCGAAGGCGCTGAGCAGCCCGGTCGGCCCGGTCGGGGCGTCGTGGGGGGGGCCGGCGGGGGGGGGGGGGGGGGGGGTGG
>NZ_BAAALF010000450.1:0-1468 GCF_039528135.1 Kitasatospora nipponensis
GACGTCGTCCTGGGCGGCTGGGTCGTTCGGGTGCTTTCGAGTCCGGCTGACGAGTCCCGGGCCGTGCTCCCGGCTCGGTGGTGGTTAGGTCGCCGATATGACCAAGAGTGATGCCGGGACCCTGTTCGGTAACCGTTTCCTGACCGTGCCGGCCCCCTCGGAGACCTTTCCCGAGGACGGTATGACCGCGACGGACGCCATGCGGCTGGTGGGTGCGGACCTCGCGATGGAGGGCGACCCGCAGCGCAACCTCGCCACGTTCGTCACCACGTGGATGGAGCCGGAGGCGCAGCGGATCATCGCCGAGAACCTCCACCGGAACTTCATCGATCACGCGGAGTACCCGATCTCCGCCGACATCGAGCAGCGGTGCGTGCGGATGCTCGCCGATCTCTTCCACGCGCCGGGCCGGACCACCGGGTGTCGGACCCAGGGCTCGTCCGAGGCGATCATGCTCGGTGCGCTGTCGCTGAAGTGGAAGTGGCGCGAGCGGCGCAAGGCGGCCAACCTGTCGTTCGACCGGCCCAATCTGGTCTTCGGCGGCGACGTTCATGTCGTGTGGGAGAAGTTCTGCCGCTACTTCAACGTCGAGCCCCGGATCGCGCCGCTTGCCGAGGGCAAGTACACGATCGGCCCGGAGGACGTGGAGCCCCTCCTCGACGAGAACACGATCGGCGTCGTCGCCGTCGTCGGCACCACGTTCACCGGTCACAAGGACGACGTCGTCGGGATCGACGAGCTCCTGCGGGAGGTCCGCAGGAAGCGGGACCTCGACATCCCGATCCACGTCGACGGTGCCAGCGGCGGGTTCGTGTGGCCCTTCCTCTACCCGGACTCGAAGTGGGACTTCCGGCTCGAGCAGGTCCGATCGATCAACGTCTCGGGACACAAGTACGGCCTGGTCTACCCCGGCATCGGTTGGCTGGTCTTCCGCGAGGAGTCGGACCTGGCCAAGGACCTGGTGTTCCACGAGAACTACCTGGGCAAGACCGATGCGACGTTCACGCTGAACTTCTCGACCGGCGCGTCGATGGTGCTCGCGCAGTACTACAACTTCGTGCGGCTGGGTCGTCAGGGCTACACCTACGTCATGCAGACGATGCAGACGAACGCCCGCGCGTTGGCGGACAACCTGCGTGCCAGTGGCCGCTTCGAGGTGATCGGCAGCGATCTCGAGCAGCTGCCGCTGGTCGCCTTCCGCCTCGCCGGCCAGCACGCCTACGACGAGTCCGACATCGCCTGGCAGCTTTCGGCCGAGCGCGGCTGGATGGTGCCGGCGTACACGCTGCCGCCCAACGCGGAGCGGGTGAAGATCCTGCGGGCCCTGGTCAAGGAGACCCTGAGCCGCGACCAGATCGACCGCCTGACCCGCGACATCGCCGATGCGTGTGCCACCTTGGACCAGAAGGGAGCGACCTCCGAGGTCGAGCGGGCCCAAATCAAGCGCGGCACCGGCTACTGACCGTCG
>NZ_BAAALF010000451.1:0-1445 GCF_039528135.1 Kitasatospora nipponensis
CGAGAGGGCGCCGCGGTCGACCGCGTAGTCGTACGCGGCGTAGGCGTCGGGCACTTCGATGACCAGGTCGAGGATGGTGTCGCCGTGCCGGGAGACGTGCCGGGCGATCCGTTCGGCCCGCTCGGTGAAGGGGTGCAGGGCGGAGCTGACGATCAGTCGGGTCGCCCCGGACTCCAGGACGAAGGAGAGCGTGTCGGGACGGCCGGTCTCGGGGCCCGCGTACGCGGTGCACCGCATGGCCAGCGCGGAGCAGTAGTAGCGGGCGGTGCGGCGGGCGTCGTTGGCGGCGCGCTGGGCGGCCCGGCGGTCCTCGTCGCAGGCCCGGGCCCGCTCGGCGCAGGCCAGGTGGCGCCGGTCGCACTCGGCGGCGGCCTCGGCCAGCTCGCGCCGCGCGCGACTCCAGCCGGACCGCTCGCGCAGCCGGAAGGCCAGGCCGGCCAGCGCGTCCGCACGCCGGCGGGCCTGCTGGGCGCTCTCGCGGCGCTCCTCGTACAGCGCGGCCAGGGTGGCCCGCTCGGCCTCCGCCTCGCCGTGCTCGGCGCGGGCGGTGGCCAGCTGGGCGGCGGCGAGCTTGGCCTGCTCGGTGGCGGTGGAGGCGGCCTCGGCCAGTTCGGTGAGCGTGCCGGGCGGGCAGCTGGACTGCCAGGAGGCGAGCCGGGCGGCCAGCGCGCCGGCGGCGCCGAGCCGGGCGGCCAGCTCGCGGATGTGCTCCTCGCGGGCGGTGGCCCGCCCGCGCAGCTCGCGGCGTTCCTGGTCGGCGGCGCTCTCGTCGTGCATGGCCGGGTTCGGCGGCACCAGGAAGAACGCCGGCTCGTCGGTGATCGGGGCGATCAGGGAGGCGGCCGCGCCGACCGCCACGGTCGAGCACGGCAGCAGGGCGGCGGCCTGCAGCGCCTCGCGGGCGCGTTCCAGCGAGGCGGGGTCGGTGACCACCACGCCGTCGACCAGCTCGGGGCGGGCGGCCAGGATCCGCTCGTGGTCCACCGGGTCGACGGACTGGGCCAGGTAGCGCCAGCCGGGCAGCGCGGGGATGCCGTGCTCGGCGAGGTACTCGACGGTGGCCAGCACGTCCGGGCCCGGCGGCAGCAGGCCGCCGTCGCCGAGCGCGGCCAGGATCAGCGAGTCGTCGGCGGGCGCGGTGCGCAGGTCGAACAGGGTGCGCCCGGCGGCCGCGACGGTGCTGTCCAGCAGCTCGGTCAGGTCCTCGGCCGCGCGGTCCAGGACGGCGGGGGTGAGCCGGTCCACCGCCGGGTCCTCGGCCTCCTCGGTGGGGTCGCCGTCGTGGTAGGGCTCCAGCGAGAGCAGTTCGGCCAGCCGCGGTTCGGCGGCCAGCAGGGCGGCGGTGAGCTGCTCGGCGGCCAGCGCGCGCTGGGTGGCCGGGCGGGCGTCGGCGGCGCGGGCGGCGGCGAGGTCGGCGCGGCCCTCGGCGGCGGCGGCCTCCCGGG
>NZ_BAAALF010000452.1:0-1156 GCF_039528135.1 Kitasatospora nipponensis
CTCTGCACGACGGACAGCGTTCGAGCTGGCGGCCGTTTGGTCCCTAGCCGTCTTCGCTGGACACTGGGGGTGACCAGCGAATTTGTTCCGGGCTGCCCGCAACCAAGATCAGCTCTTGGTTGCTGTGTCACCTCGTGGCAGGCCGGTCGGTCCCGTTGGAGGCGACATGCCCGCGAAGACGGTCGAGAGTCCGTTCCCCAAGCAGTTCACCGACCGCCAGTGGAATCGGTACGTGCACCAGGGGCGCGATCTCGTTGATGAAGGCAGTAGCGTCCAGTTCAAGCTGGGAGACCTGACTCTCAAGATGATCCCCCTGCTGGGCCCAGAAGGGGGAAACCGTGGTGTCTTCATCGTGCTGGATCGCTACGCGGACGAGATCGGCAGCAACGTCCACACCCTGCTCCGATATCGACACGAAGCAACAGCCTGGCCGCCGGACAAGCGCGCAAGCGGCGTCTCGTGGTCGATCCACGCAGCACTCGACGCACTGGAAGATCGCTTCGAGCTAATCCACAACCCGCCCGACGGCAAGCGATGGACGGAGGACAAAGCCCTCAGTTTCGCCGGCCGACTGCCTCACAGGCCTCTAACCAAGGCAGAGAAGCTTGACCGAGTTCGAGTCCTGATGAACCAGGACGAGTATGCCGCCGAGGCCGTGGCCGAGATGCTGAAGCGGCCAAACGTGGCCCACCAGGTCATGGCGAGCCCAGAGAACCAGAGAATCGTCTATCGGGCGCACCACGAGCAGCGTATCGAGGCGGCGAACGCCCGCTTCGCCGCCGCCCACGAGCGCGACGAGGAGGAGGTTGAGGAGCCTGTCCGTGAGGTGCGCCGTCGCGAGCCCGCGGTGGACTACACGCGGGCGTCCACTGAAGTGCTCGAGCTGATCGGCATGGGCACCACGTTCCTAGTAGAGCTACAGAGACTGATCCCGAACCTGCATGTTGCAGAGTTCACTGACCGAGAGGTCCGGGCCGTCTTGGACAACCATCGGCGTATTCGCGCCGCTCTCGACTGGTGCGACACAGTGGTGACCACCGGAGAGAAGTCCATGGATGACGAACTGGCACGGATCCTCGGCGAAGGCGATGACCTTGAATGACCTCCCGCCGCACCCCCGCCACCACATCAGCTCAGGCGGCCACTCACCACGCCC
>NZ_BAAALF010000452.1:1195-1441 GCF_039528135.1 Kitasatospora nipponensis
GGGGGAGGACGTGCTGGTCACCAAAGAAGCGATCACTACCGAAATCCACGCCACCGACAGCCAGTTCTCACGGCTCAAGGGCCACATACGCGACCACGTCACCCTGGAAAAGGGCTTGGCGTTCCTCGCGTTCCGCGGCGGCTACATGATCACCGCCGATCCCGCGAAGATCGCAGAGAGCGTCGGCTGGCGCCTCCACTGCATCAACACCGAGCTGCGGCGGCTTCTGTCCGGGTGGATCAACCC
>NZ_BAAALF010000453.1:0-1440 GCF_039528135.1 Kitasatospora nipponensis
GGCCGCGCAGGCGGCGGCGGACGCGGCCGGCTACTCGGGTGTCGCGGACGCCCAGGCGCAGGCGGCGCGCGATGCCGCCGCGACGGCGAAGGCCGCTGCGGCCGAGGCCACGCGGGCGGCGAACGCGACCGTGAAGATCGCGGGTGAGGCGGCGGCTGCCGCGGCCGATGCCCAGCGGGCCGCCAACGACGCGGCCGGGCACGCGGATGCGGCGGCGGCAGCGGCCGACGACGCGGCCGCGCACGCCGGTCAGGCGGCCACGGCGGCGAACACCGCGCAGGCGGCGGCCACCGAGGCGAGTGCGGCGGCGGACTCGGCGCAGGCGGCCGCCACGCAGGCCCACAAGGTCGCGGCGATCTCGGCGGAGGCCGACACCGAGCGCCTCGCGGAGGTGCAGGCGGCGCAGGTGGCCTCGGCGAGCGCGGCGGCGGCGGTGGAGGCGCAGCGGCAGAAGGCGGCGGCCTGGCAGTCGGGGCAGGCGGCGAAGCTGTCGGCCGACACCCAGCAGCTGCTGGCGGATGCGACGGCGACGGGTGTCGACCCGGCGGTCGCGGTGGTCAAGGGCCGTCAGGTCGCGGTGTGGTTGATGACCAACGGGGGTCCGTGGGCGAAGGTCGCGGCGCAGTCCGCGCTGGCGGGCACGGACGCTGATGTGCTGGCGTTCCTGACCAGCGGGCTGCCGCTGGCGCAGGAGCGCGACGACCGGGTCAGCGCGCAGAACATCGCGGCCCAGTCGACCAACCTGCAGCAGCGGCTGGCGGCCGAGCAGGCGTCGGTGGGCACGGCGGCGCAGGTGCACGACTTCCTGGTCACGGGTGCCTACCCGGGCAAGGACGACGACGACCGGGTGCAGCTGTCGCAGATCATGGCGGCGGGCGGCCCGGGTGTGAAGGCGGCGGCCGGCAAGGCGCTGTCGGGGACCATCGACGACGTGCGCGCGTTTCTGGCCACGGGTCAGTACAAGGCGCGGGACGACGACAACCGCGTGCTGATCACCCAGGCGCTGGCTTCGGGCGGTCCCGAGGTGAAGGTCGCCGCGCAGGCGGCGCTGTCGGGTCCGACCTCGGGCCTGGTGCCGTTCCTGCAGACCGGCCTGCCGCAGGCGCAGCAGCGCGATGCGGACACGGCCACGCACGTGGCGACGATCAACTCCTACCTGTCGCAGATCGACGGTTCGGTGGCGCTGGCGCGCGAGTACGCGGCGCAGGCTGCGCAGTCGGCGGCGATCGCGCGCGGTGCGGCCAACGACGCCGCCGCGGCGGCGAACCAGGCCACCGCCTCGGCGAACCAGGCGGCGGACGCGGCCAAGGCGGCGGCTGCCTCGGCGGCCGCGGCGAAGGCCTCGGCCGACCAGGCGGCGGCGTACGCGAAGCAGGCGCAGTCCAGCGCGGCGGCCGCCCAGGCGTCCGCGCGCAGCCCGTCGGCCTCGGCGACCGCGGC
>NZ_BAAALF010000454.1:0-1428 GCF_039528135.1 Kitasatospora nipponensis
ACCGCCACCCCCCCCCGGCACGCCCCGGCCGGCACCGAGCCCGCCACCGGCCCGGTCACCGGCTTCGTCGTCGAGTACGACGGCGGCACCCTCTACGTCTCCGGCGACACCGTGCGCCACGACGCCCTGGACGAGATCGGCCGACGCTTCACCATCGACACCGCCTTCCTGCACTTCGGCGACGCCCACTTCCCGTCCACCGGCGACCGCGCCTTCTCCCTCAGCAGCACCGAGGGAGCCCAACTCGCCCGCACCCTCCGCGCCCGCACCGTGATCCCCCTGCACTTCGACTCCTGGGCCCACTTCACCGAGGACCCGGCCCGCATCACCGAAGCCTTCACCACCCCGGACCTGACCGGCCGGCTCCGCCGTCTCACCCCGGGCACTACCGAACAACTCTGAACTCCGGCCCCTGCAGCCGGAGTTACCGCCCCGCCGACGAGCCCGCCCCGACAAGCACCTTCTCCAGCTCCACCGGCAGCCCGGTCGCCAGCAGCATCGCCGCGCCACCACCGTGCTGCAACCACCGCAGGTGCGGGTCCCGCAGGCTCTCCATTTGCTCCGAGGCGAGCATCTCCTCAAGCTCCGCAGGCAGTCCCGTCGCCAGGAGCATCGCCGCGCCACCCTGCTGCATCCACTGAATGTTCTGGTTCGTCGTCATGCAGAGAACGCTACGGACTGCCGAAAGCCCCCAACATCCGATGCTCCCCCGGACGTTGAGGGGGGTTGTCCCCCGTACCGCCCGGCGGAAATCCCACGAACGTAGCGGCGGACCTCGTCGCGCACCGCGGCCATATTCCAGCGGGCAGTCCTCACTAGCCGCTGCATCGGCCTGGAACGGGCATGACCTGCGTACTCCGCGAGCTGCCAGCAGTTCTTGCGCTCGGCACCGGACAGCAACCCGAGCAGATAGACACGGGCGGTGGCGCGAGGTTCCACCCATCCGAACGGGCCCGCGATCCGGGCCATGGCCTGGTCGAACAACGCCCGCCATCGGGCAGGGGCTGCGCTATGGCTCGCGGCCATCGCACGATCCTCAAGAGTCGACACAACCCTTGATCATCCCGCGGTGGCTGCACGCGTCAAGCGTCGTAGTACTCGCCGTCGTCACCCTGGACCCGCGCGCTCAGCACCTTCGCCACCTGGCACATCGTCGCGATCACCGCATCGCTCGGGTTCTTGGACACGAACCGGCCGGCGCTCCACCACATCGGGGCCATCGCGAGGCCGGGATCGCCAGCGACCACCGCTTCCCATTCCGCCGTGCTGATGTCCTGGCCTTCTTCAGCCCACCAGTTCACACGCCGCTGATGTGCACGTCATAGCCCATGGCCAGCCATGGGCAGGCCATGCGACCGACATGATCGCGAAGCCACACTGGGGTACTAACTGCCTCCAACCGGCATGTTGTAGGGCCTCCGAGTTCGT
>NZ_BAAALF010000455.1:0-1426 GCF_039528135.1 Kitasatospora nipponensis
ATCGGGGACCAAAAGTGTCCGACCCGTGCGTCTTTGCGGGGGCAAGCCCCGTTTTAGGCAGACGCGGACCTCTCGGTCCCTGCCCTCCGGCTGACAAGGCGCCGGGTACCTCAACCCCATCTGTCCGGGGCTCCTGGTCGTGCGTTTGTGCAGTTCAGAGCAGCCCGAAGAAGGCCCCTCTTGTCTCGCCCCTGTCTCGCTCGGTGCGATGTGCTCAACATAGGCAACCTGCTTAAGCAGGTCAAGAGGGATGGGTTCCTCGCCCATGTTGGGCACCTGCTCTAACATGGGTTCATGAGCCTTGACCCGGATGACTCCCGCCCGCCGTATCAGCAGGTCAGCAGCTCTTTGCGGGCCTCGATCCTCACCAAGAAGCCGGGCTTTGAGCCGGGCGACAAACTCGCGTCGGGCCCGCAGCTCGCCAAGCACTTCGGCGTGGCGCGAGGGACGGTTGACCGAGCGTTGGAGATCCTCCGAAGCGAAGGGCTGATCGTGACCCGGCAGGGAAGCGGCAGCTTCCTTCGGGAGCGCACGTCCCGGCCGGTCGGTCTCCGGCCCCACATCGAGGCAGCCTTCGAGCAGCAGCAGGTGACGCTCGACTTCGCGGGCTTTTCAAGTGAGACGCTGCACACCGCCCTGCAAGAACCGCTCGATAAGGTCCGCTCCGGGCGGCTCGCCCCGGAGTCCATCGCTGTGCGGCTGCTTCTGCCGGACACGTCGGAGCCGATGGCGGTGCCAGTGCTGGTGGACGGCCTTAAGGACGAGGTGGCGCTGCGGGAACGTGCTCGGAACATCGCGCTCACCAACGCGGGCGGCATCGCGCACTCAGTCGAGATGCTGGCGGAGTTGGGCCTGATCCAGTCGGCCACTGTGCAGGTCAAGGTGCACCGGGCGTCCAGCCTGTTCAAGCTCTACATCCTCAACCGTGCCGAGGCGTTCTTCGGGTTCTACCCGCTCCGCGAGCGGACGGTGGCGATCGGCGGCGGTGACCACACCTTCTACGACGTCACGGGCAAGGACACGACCCTGTTCCACCACGCCGCTGGTCCGGATGATGCATCGCTCGGATCGCAGTACGTTCAGCAGGCGCAGATGTGGTTCGACAGCGTGTGGTCCACCATCGCGTACGAGAGGCAGTCGTGATGCCGGCGGCCCCGTCGATCGCGGATCTGCTTCGGCCCGTACGGCACGTGCTGCTCGACTTCGACGGCCCACTGTGTTCCGTGTTCGCTGGCTTCCCCGCACCGGAAGTTGCCGAGCGTCTTCGCTGGGGCCTGCTCGCTCAGGGTGAGCAGGCTCCGCCTGGTGGCGAGACCGAGACCGATCCGCTCGCCCTGCTTCGTCTAGTCGCGGACGCCCGTCCAGATCTGGCTGTGGTGACGGACCAAGCTCTCACCGGGCTGGAGACGGACGCGGTCCGAGTTGG
>NZ_BAAALF010000456.1:0-1419 GCF_039528135.1 Kitasatospora nipponensis
AGTTCTCCGCCACCTACGGGTGGGACCCGACCAACTCCTACTTCAACTACAACCCGATCACCTCGGTCAACTACAAGGGCCAAGCCCTCAGCCGTGACCCGCTGAACGGCGGCGGCGTGCTGGGCGACACCATCACGGACCCCACCAAGGTCACCGTGCTCGCCTCCTCGACCGACAGCACCGGGGCCAGCGTCCCCTGGGCGATCCGCTCGAACAACCTCACCTACATCGGTGACGTCCCGTTCTCCTACGTGAGCGCCAACGACCGGGTGATGATCTTCAGCGACCTGCTCTTCGACGCACTCCCCCCCGGCGCCCCGACCCGGCACCGGGCCATGGTCCGGCTGGAGGACATCAGCCCCGCCGACGACCCGGTCCAGCTGATCAACACCGGCAACTACCTGAAGTCCCAGAACATCCCGTTCAGCTTCGGCGTCATCCCGGTCTACACCGACCCCAAGGGCACCTACAACAACGGCCGCCCGGAGACCCTCCGGCTGTCGCAGACGCCGCTGATGGTCCTCGCGATCAGGTCGCTGATCGCCAACGGCGGCACCATGCTGATGCACGGTTACACGCACCAGTTCAGCAACATCGCCAACCCGTACAACGGTGTGAGCGGCGACGACTTCGAGTTCTACCGGGCCCAGTGCTCGGTCACCCGGACCCCGCCGTACCAGTTCCGGGCACCCTGCCAGAACACCGACTGGGTGATCCACCAGGGCCCGGTCCCCGGTGACTCCGCCACCTATGCGCTGGGCCGGATCACCGCCGCCAGCAACGAGTTCAAGGCTGGCGGCCTCCCGGTGCCGACGATCTTCGAGTTCCCGCACTACGCGGGCTCGGCCGTCGACTACAAGGCCCTGGAACCCGGCTTCGCCGCCCGCTACGAGCGCTCGCTGTACTTCGGCGGCGTGCTCAACGGAGGCCCGATCGACTACAGCATGCTGATCGGTCAGTTCTTCCCCTACCCCGTGCACGACGTCTACGGCGAGACCGTACTGCCCGAGAACCTGGGCAACTACGAGCCCCAGATGTCCAACAACAACCCGCCGCGACTGCCGGCCGACATGGTCAATTCGGCCAAGCTGAACCTCGTGGTCAGGGACGGCTACGCCAGCTTCTTCTACCACCCGTCCTACGGGCTGAACCCGCTGCGGCAGACCGTCAACGGCATCAAGGCACTCGGCTACACCTTCATCTCCCCCGCCACGGCCCTCGCGCCCTGACAGCACATCACCCCTGCTGCCGGCTCGCCCGCTTGGGGCCGGCAGCAGGAACCCATCCCGAGAGGTACTGGTCCCCATGTGCGGAATCGTGGGATACGTGGGGTGCGAGGCCGCCCTGGACGTCGTGATCGAGGGGCTCGAACGACTGGAGTACCGGGGCTACGACTCGGCCGGCGTCACCGTCCTGAAC
>NZ_BAAALF010000457.1:0-836 GCF_039528135.1 Kitasatospora nipponensis
GAATCTCCAGGGGGAGCGTTTTGTTTGCCCCTACGCCAACGCTTTACGCCAACGCCTGCGGCGGTCGGCGAGATGACGGCAGAACAGGCGCCGAGCTGATTCCCTGGCGGAGGGTGTCGCTCAGCTTCGCGGCGGCGGCCCGCTGTGTGGCAGTCGTCACGTGGGTGTAGATCTCCAGGGTTGTCTGGATGCGGGCATGGCGGAGGATCTTCTGCGCGTCGTTCGGGTGGACGCCGAGATGGGCGAGCAGACTGCCCACTGTGTGACGCGTCACCTTGAGCGGAACCCGTCGGACGCCGGACCGCAGCACGCGCCGCTCGAAGGTCTCTGAGAACCCGTCAGGATCGACCATTCCGCCGGTCTCGGTGCTGAAGATGAGGTCCATGTCGGTCCAGTCGATCCCGGCCCGGACCTTCTCCCGCTGCTGCAGTACGCGCCGCTCCCCCAGCGCCTCCAGGCAGAACCGAGGCAGCGGCGCGGCGCCCGTGGACGCCTCGGTCTTCAGGTCCACGTGGACCAGCCCCACCCCAGTCCGCCGGCGCACCTGCTTGCGCGGGTGGATCGTCCCGGTGGACAGGTCCACGTCGATCCAGCGCAGGCCCAACAGCTCACCCCGCCGGAAGCCGAGCACGAGAGCGAAGACGAACGCGCCGTGGAGCCGGTGGGGGCGGGCCGAGCGGAGGAAGGTCAGCGCGTCTTGGGCGGTCCAGGGGATGACCTCCTTGCGGGACGCCTTGGGCATGTCCACCAGCCGGGCGACGTTCCGCAGCAGTAGCTCCTCCTTCATGGCCTGGGTCAGTGCGGCCCGGAGGGTCTTCATCACCTCCTGGCGGGTC
>NZ_BAAALF010000457.1:846-1400 GCF_039528135.1 Kitasatospora nipponensis
GCCGCCGACCTCATCCCGCTCCAGCTTGTTGAAGAACGCGCGGACGCCCCGGACGTTCAGCTTGGTCAGGGCGCCCTTTCCCAGGCCGGGCTTCAGGTAGAGCCGCACCATGGTCTCGTGCTTGTCGTAGGTGCCGAACCCTCGGTTGGGCTTGATCACCTGATCCAGCCAGTAGTCGAGCCACTGGTCCGTCTTCCATGCCTTCGACGGGGTGGGGACGCCCTTGTCCTCCAGCTCCTTGGCCTTGGCCAGCTTCTCGGCTGCCTCGTCGTAGGTCTTGCCGTACCGGGAGATCCGCTTGCGCTCGCCGTCGGTCGTGGTGACGTAGACCCGGGCCTCGTAGCTGCCGTCCTTCCGTCGGCTGACGCTGCCGGCGCCGTTCGGGTTTCGCTTGGTCACTAGTCGGTGCTCCTGGGCTGGTTGCGGATGTAAGTGGCGAGATCTTCGCTGGAGATCCGGCGGGCACGGCCGATGTGGAAGCTCGGCAGCGCACCGAGACGGAGCAGGTCGTAGACCGCGCTGCGGCCGAGGCGGAGAGCGGTCATGACTTCGGG
>NZ_BAAALF010000458.1:0-1399 GCF_039528135.1 Kitasatospora nipponensis
GGGGGTTACTTGGTGGTGGGGCCTTCTTCGGCGCCGCGGTAGGTGTAGAGGTCGTCGAGGAACTTGCGTTGCATGGAGGGGATCTTGTCGATGGCCTTGAAGTAGGCGCGGGCGCCGGCGAGGACGGCGCGGCCGATGACGGGCTTGTGGAGGGGGTCGTCGCCGTTGGTGCCGTTCTCGGCGAGGGAGTCCTTCACGCGGGCGAAGCCGTAGGGGATCATCTCGGCTTCGTACTGGGCCAGTGCGGTGAGCAGGGGCTGGGTGTGGTGGTGGGCGTCGGTGAGGGCGTGGGTGAGGAGCATGGCGTCGCGCAGGCTGGTGTTGGCGCCGACGCCCTGGCCGGGGGTCATGGTGTGGATGGCGTCGCCGAGGAGGGTGATGTTGGTGGTCTTCCAGGCGGGGACGGGTTCGGAGGTGGCGATGCGCAGGGGGAAGGGGGTGGTGGGGTCGGCCATGGCGAAGAGCTTGCGGAAGTCGGGGTGCCAGTTGGGGGTGAGTTTGAGGGTGAGGTCGAGCAGGGCCTGGCCGCGCAGTTGCATGACGTCGGCGGGGAACTTGTCGTCGGAGGCCCAGATGCCGAAGGAGATGTAGTCGCGGGTGTTGTCGAACAGGAGGCCGGGCCAGGCGCGCAGGAGGTCGGCGTCGTTGCCGGCGGCGGTGTCCTTGATGCCGCCTCGTTCGTCCCAGCGGAATTCCATGACGTGCCAGATGCACATGAAGCCCTTGGGGGCGAAGACGAGGGACAGGCCCTGCTGGGATTCCCTGGGGAGCAGGGCGAGGGCTTCGGGGGTCATGGGGATCTTGGCGCCGATGGTGGTGATGCCGGCGGGCTTGAGGTGGGCGTGGGGCAGGTACTGGGCGCGGACGGCGGAGTGGGCGCCGTCGGCGGCGATGAGGGCGTCGCCCGTGGCGTGGGTGCCGTCGGCGAAGTGGGCGGTGACGGTGCCGTCGGGGTGCTGTTCGTAGTGGGTGAACTGCTTGTCGAAGTGGACGATGTCCTCGAGGCCGGTGAGCAGGAGTTGGCGCAGGGTCTGGCGGGAGACGGAGCGTTCGGAGTTGATGAGGTCGGCGTCGCCGCGCAGGGGGACGGCGGCGGTGCGCTTCTTCTTCTCGGTCAGGACGTTGAAGTAGAGGGGGGTGCGGGCGCAGGTGGCGAGGAAGGTGTCGAAGAGCTGGGGCGGCAGGCAGTCCTTGAGGGCGCGGTTGCCGGTGGGGTCGATGCCGACGCGGTAGCCGTAGAGGCCTTCGGTGCGCGAGCGCTGCTTCTCGTAGACGGCGACGGAGACGCCGTTCTTGCGCAGGCCGTGGGCGAGGGTCAGGCCGCCGAACCCGGCACCGATGACCAGGACGTGCAGTGGGGCGGAGGACATGGTGGATCTTCTTCCTGTGCGCGGAGGTA
>NZ_BAAALF010000459.1:0-1392 GCF_039528135.1 Kitasatospora nipponensis
CGACCAACTCGGTCGCCTGGAACGACGTGCCGATCACTACCTATCAAGAAGCCAGCGCGGCAATCCGTTCCTCTGCAAGCGTCAGCCGCCCTTGCCCTAGCCCGGTGCCCCGCTGTGGCAGCTCCACGCTCGGCGGAATCCGAGCGTGGAGCCTTTGCGGCCGTGAACCGCCCCTATGCGAGAGCGGGCGCACTCATGACGCTGAGAAGGGCCGTTCCCGCCGCTGGAGAAGCCGTTGCCATCTGCCGAAGAGCTTCGCCTTGGAGGTAGCGGTAGCTCTGCGGCGGGTGAAACGCTCCGGCGGACCGCAGCGCACTGAGCGGCACCGGTTCCTCGAAGGCGACCGGCTCCTCCAACGTGAGACCGCTGGCCTGGGTGGCGCCGCTCATGTACTCGTCGTACTCGCGCCGGGTGATGCCGGTACGGGAACGGCTAGTTGACCAGACCTCCCGAGGGGTGCCGACCTGGACGGCGGCGACGCGGGCCATGCCCACCAGGGCCATGGTGGGCGCGGTGGCGTAGAGCACGACAGGCGTTCCGGGAGGGACAGCGACTCGCTGGCGTCGCACCTCGACTGTCTTGCTGCCCGCGAGGATCGCGGTGGCAAAGCGCGGGTGGACTGAGAGCAGGAGCGCGCGTTCCATCTCGTTCACGTCCGTCGGTGCCCTTCCTGGTAAACCGCCTGGAACAGCCTGTTGTCGATCTTCGTCAGCGACATCAGGGACAACCGTAGCCCTAGGCCCTCTGCCAGCGAGGTCAAGCGCCGCAACGTTACCGCCTTGGGGAAGAGCTCGGTGTCCGAGAACCGCAAGGCCATAGCCTTGCCTGACGATCTGTCAGCGATTTTGTGGATCTCCCTCTGACCATATACGCCCAAGTGTTCGAATCGCGCACGCAGGGCCTCGGCTGAGTCGACCACCACTTCCTCCAGTCGCGAGCAGCCGATCACCAACTGCCCTTCCTGGTTGGACAGTCCCTTGCTGACGTACCAGAGCAGGCGGGCTGGGATGCTCTCGCCGCGGTGGCCGGGGGAGCGGTAGTAGACGTGCTCCCTGCTGATGCCCAGTTCGTTGCGCCGGGGCAACAGCATCGCGGGCACGTTGAACAACTCCGTGGACCAGCGCGGGTCGATTGGCACGATGAATGAAGGCAGCTGCGAGTCCATGACCTTCGCCGGCCACCAGGACCGTTCGGCCACGCCGGCAACTTCGGCCGAAAGCTCAGCGGGGAGGGTGTCCGCCGTTTTGCCTAGCTCCCGTGCTGCCAAGGCGGCTGCATTGGTGATCGCAGAGGATGTTCCGCAGATGTCCACCAGCAACGTTGCCTGACCGCCGGTGTACTCGAAGAAGCCGTCGTCGCTAGCTGCTGCCCGCGCGGTGGCTGATACGAAGG
>NZ_BAAALF010000460.1:0-1384 GCF_039528135.1 Kitasatospora nipponensis
AGTGGGGGGATCCGGAGTACTGGGTGCGTCAGGTCCGTGAGGGTGTCCGGTTCGCTGACGCGGTGCGGGAGTTGGACACCGCCGGGGTCACCGGCTTCGTGGAGCTGGGCCCGGACGGCACGCTGACCGCGCTGGTGGAGCAGTCGCTCGACGCACCCACGGCCACTCCCGTGCTGCGCCGCGACCGACCGGAGGCCGACACGCTGGTGACCGCCCTGGCCCGGGTGTACGTCCGTGGTCACGGGGTGGACTGGGCGGCCCTGTTCGGTCCGGCCCGCCCGCCGCGCGTGGAGCTGCCCACCTACCCCTTCCAACGCACCCGCTACTGGCTGGAGCCCGCGACCCGGACGGCGGACGCGGCGGGGCTGGGCCTCGGTGCGGTCGAGCACGCCGTGCTGGCCGGCGCCCTGCTGCTGCCGGACGCCGACGGGGTGCTGCTCACCGGCAGCCTCGGACTGCGCACGCACCCCTGGCTGGCCGATCACGTCGCGCTCGGCACCGCCATCGCCCCGGGGGCGGCCCTGGTCGAGCTGGCGATCCGGGCCGGTGACGAGGTCGGCGCCGGCCTGCTGGAGGAGCTCGTCGTCGAGGCGCCGCTGGTGCTGCCCGAGCAGGGCGCGCTCCAGGTGCAGGTCGCGGTCGGCGAGCCGGACGCGACGGGCGCCCGGCCGGTCCGCGTGCACGCCCGCCGTGGCGAGGGCACGGCCTGGACCCGGCACGCCAGCGGCACCCTGCTGCCCACCCCTGCTGCTGCCGCTGGGAGCACCACCCAGGCGGTGGCCTGGCCGCCGCCGGGCGCCGAGGAGCTGCCGGTGGAGGAGGTCTACCAGGTCCTGGCGGGCGCCGGGCTGACGTACGGCCCGGCCTTCCGCGGCCTGCGCGCGGTCTGGCGCGACGGCGAGGAGTACTACGCCGAGGCCGCGCTGCCGCCGGCGCTCGTCGCCGACGCCGGCCGGTTCGGCCTGCACCCGGCGCTGCTCGACGCGGCGGCCCAGCTGCCCGGCCTGCACGAGAGCGCGGACCGCCGCCACCGGCTCCCGTTCGCCTACCGGGGCGTGACGCTGCACGCCGCCGGCGCGGCCGAGCTGCGGGTCCGGCTGACCGTCACCGGCCCGGAGAGCTACGCGCTGCTGGCCACCGACGCGGCCGGGCAACCGGTGCTCACGATCGACACGCTGACCACCCGGCCGGTCCAGCAGGGCGTGATCGGTACGCCGAGCACGCTCGACCGGGACGCGCTGTTCGCCGTGGAGTGGCCCGTTCTGGCCGCGGCGACGCCGGCCGGCTCGTCGGCCGCGGTGGCCGACACCGAGGCGTGGACCGCTCACCGGATCGGTGAACACGCCGAGGTGCGGGGGGCGTTGGGTGAGGCGTTGGAGTTGGT
>NZ_BAAALF010000461.1:0-1384 GCF_039528135.1 Kitasatospora nipponensis
CGAGGTCGGTACCCAGGAAGGTGACCACCGGGATCAGCGAGTTGCGCAGCAGGTGCCGGCCGATGATGGTGCGCCGTGGCAGGCCCTTGGCCGTGGCGGTGCGGATGTAGTCGGCCCGCAGGTTCTCGCCGATCGAGGTCCGGGTCAGCCGGGCCACGTACGCGAGCGAGAGCGAGGCCAGCACCAGTCCCGGCAGGATCAGTTGGGTGATGTCCTTGGAGTCCTGCACGGTCGCGGTCACCCAGCCGAGGTCGATCGCGAAGATGGTCTGGGCGATGTAGCCGAGCACGAAGACCGGGATCGAGATCACCACCAGGGTGAGCACCAGGACCAGGGTGTCGGCGAACGAGCCGCGCTTGAGACCGGAGAGCAGACCCAGCGTCAGACCGATCACGATCTCGAAGAAGAAGGCGACCAGGGCCAGCCGGATGGTCACCGGGAAGGCGTCGGCCATGATCTCGGAGACCGGGCGGCCGGTGAAGCTGGTGCCGAAGTCCAGGGTCAGGACGTTGCCCATGTAGTGCAGGTACTGCTTCCAGAGCGGCTGGTCCAGGTAGAACTTGTGCCGCAGGTTGGCCACCGTGGCCGGGTCGGCCGCCTTGTCGCCGAACATGGCGGCGATCGGGTCTCCCGGCAGGGTGTAGACCATCAGGAAGATCAGCAGGGTGGCGCCGAAGAACACCGGGATCATCTGCAGCACTCGCCGTAGGACGTAGCTGCCCATCGTTTGCCTCCTTCCGCAAAGGGGCTAGTGCCTGGGCCCCGCCTTCCTGACTCGGAGGGCGGGGCCGGCGGGGTGGCTGTCAGGCCCTGACCTCGACATCGGTCCAGGCCGGGTTGCCGAAGGAGTCGAACTTCACGTTCTGCACCTTGGTGGAGTAGCCGGAGTTGGTCCGGTAGTACCAGAGCGGGATCGCCGGGAAGTCCTGGGCGAGCCCCCCCCCCGCCGACTGGTAGCCGGTGACCGAGGCCTGGACCGAGTCGGCCTGGTCGGCGGTGTTGGCCAGCTGGTCGAACTGCGGGCTGCTGTAGCCGAAGTCGTTCGAGGCCGCGCCGGTCCGGTAGACGTCGGCGAGGAAGTTGGCGTTCAGCGGGTAGTCCTGCTGCCAGCCGGTCCGGAACGCGCCGTTGATGGTGTGTCCGGTGATCGCCGCACGGGCGGTCTTGAAGTCGGTCTTCGGGTCGCCGACGCACTCCACGCCGGTGGCCTGGCGGATGGAGTTGCAGACCGCGTCCACCCACTCCTTGTGGCCGCCGTCGGGGTTGTACGTGATGGTGATCTTGTTGCCCGGGACGCCGCCGCCCTCGGTCACCAGCTGCTTGGCCTTCGCCGGGTCGTACTTGCAGTACTCGCCGCAGGTGCCGCCCTTGTAGCCGTTGACGC
>NZ_BAAALF010000462.1:0-1346 GCF_039528135.1 Kitasatospora nipponensis
CTCAGCACGGTCAGCTTCACGCCGAGCGCGTCCAGGTGCAGGCGGGCGACCTTCTCGTCCAGGTGCTTGGGCAGCACGTAGACGCCGACCGGGTACTGCTCGGTCTTCGTGAAGAGCTCGATCTGCGCGATCGTCTGGTTCGCGAAGGAGTTGGACATCACGAACGAGGGGTGACCGGTGGCGTTGCCCAGGTTCAGCAGGCGGCCCTCGGAGAGCACGATGATGGTGTGGCCGTCCTCGAAGCGCCACTCGTGGACCTGCGGCTTGACCTCGGTGCGGACGATGCCGGGCAGCTGGGCCAGCCCCGCGATGTCGATCTCGTTGTCGAAGTGGCCGATGTTGCCCACGATCGCCTGGTGCTTCATCCGCGCCATGTGCGACGCCATGATGATGTCCTTGTTGCCGGTCGTGGTGATGAAGATGTCGGCGATCTCCACGACCTCCTCCAGGGTGGTGACCTGGTAGCCGTCCATCGCGGCCTGCAGCGCGCAGATCGGGTCGATCTCGGTGATGATGACCCGCGCGCCCTGGCCGCGCAGCGACTCCGCGCAGCCCTTGCCCACGTCGCCGTAGCCGAAGACGACCGCGACCTTGCCGCCGATGAGCACGTCGGTGGCGCGGTTGATGCCGTCGATCAGCGAGTGCCGGCAGCCGTACTTGTTGTCGAACTTCGACTTGGTGACCGCGTCGTTGACGTTGATCGCCGGGAAGAGCAGCTTGCCGTCCCGGTGCATCTCGTACAGCCGGTGCACACCGGTGGTGGTCTCCTCGGTGACACCCTTGATCGTCGCCGCCGCCTCGGTCCACCGGGTCGGCGACTCCACCAGCGTGCGGTTCAGCAGCTCCAGGATGATCCGGAACTCGTCGTTGTCCGCCGTCGAGGGATCCGGCGCCGCACCCGCCTTCTCGAACTCCACACCCTTGTGGATCAGCAGCGTCGCGTCACCGCCGTCGTCCAGGATCATGTTCGGCGTCTGCCCGTCCGGCCAGGTCAACGCCTGCTCGGTGCACCACCAGTACTCCTCCAGCGTCTCGCCCTTCCAGGCGAACACCGGCACACCCGCGGGAGCCTCCACCGTGCCCTCGGGACCCACCGCGATCGCCGCGGCCGCGTGGTCCTGCGTCGAGAAGATGTTGCACGAGCACCAGCGCACCTCCGCGCCCAGCGCCGTCAGCGTCTCGATCAGCACCGCCGTCTGCACCGT
The DNA here is from genome assembly GCF_039528135.1 of Kitasatospora nipponensis. Taxonomy (NCBI): domain Bacteria; kingdom Bacillati; phylum Actinomycetota; class Actinomycetes; order Kitasatosporales; family Streptomycetaceae; genus Kitasatospora; species Kitasatospora nipponensis. The sequence goes on from NZ_BAAALF010000462.1 coordinate 1,206, forward strand.
CATGTGCAACGAACCGGTGATCCGCGCACCGGCCAGCGGCTGCGACGCCGCGAACTCCTCGCGGATCGACATCAGACCGGGCATCTCGTGCTCGGCCAGCTGGATCTCCTTGCGACCGAACGGCGCCAGGGAGAGATCGGC
>NZ_BAAALF010000463.1:0-1335 GCF_039528135.1 Kitasatospora nipponensis
GACGCAGCCCATGACACACCGATGACGCACCCTCCTGAGGCTGCGTCACACAGAACCCCAGGTCACAGGCCCAAATGACGCTGATGACGCAATGACGCAGAAATCCCAGCCTCGGACAGGCGCGCCCGCCTGGCCGTCGCGCCCATTCCGCCACACCCGAACCGCTCATCGGAGGATCTGCATGGCAAAGCGTGAACTGCTCAAGCTCTCCGCCGTCCTGGAAGAGATCAACATGAGCCGCGCCGCCTTTTACCGGATGCGTGCCCGAGGCCAGGGGCCGCGCCTGATCAAGCTCCCCAACGCTCAGCTCCGCGTGGACCGCGCCGACCTCGACAGCTGGCTGGCTGCTTGCCAGATCGCTGCCTGACGACCCACCGCCAACGGGGCCCGGCAAGTTCGCCGGGCCCCTCATCCGTACGGAGCTGAATTGCTGACCTTCGAGGTGTACATCTATGCCATTCGTGATCTCAAGCGCGGACGTAAGCCGCACCAACTCCGGTGGCGCGTAGGCCTGAACCCGCACTCCCGAACGTTCGCCACGAAGACCCTGGCGGACGGTCGGCGGGCCCAGCTGATGACCGCGATCCAGAAGGGCGAGCAGTTCGACACGGACAGCGGTCTGCCGGTATCCGAACTCCGGAAGCGCGACCAGGTCACGTGGTTCGAGCACGCGAAGGAGTACGCGGAGAAGAAGTGGGCCCGAGCGTCCGCCAAGAGCCGATCGGCACGTGCGGACGCTCTTGCCACCATCACTCCCGCGCTGGTCACCGACCGCCGTGGTGCGCCTGATCACCGCGTTCTCCGTCAGGCTCTGTCGTGCTGGGCGTTCAACTTCTCGCCGCAGCAGCCGGAACCGCCCGCAGAGGTCACCGCTGCGCTCGCGTGGCTGGCCAAGAAGTCCATCGGGATTGGGGAGTTGGAGGATTCCGAGGTGGTACGCACCGCCCTTGAAGCCCTGTCCCGTCTCCTGAACGGCGAGGTCGCGGCGGACAACACGATCACCCGCAAGCGCATGGTGTACAACAACGCCTTGCGGTACGCGGTTGAGCGCCGCAGGCTGCCGGCCAACCCGCTCCAGTTCGTGGACTGGGATGCGCCGGAGACAGACGATGAGATCGACTGGCGGTGGGTCCCGGGGCCGGAGCAGGGGCACGCCCTGATCGAGGCTGCTGGCACTGTCTCGCGGCGCGGAAGCCACCTGCGGGCGTTCTACGGCTGCATGCTCTATGCGGCTACTCGGCCGGCCGAGGCGATGGACATTCGGATCACGGACTGCACCCTGCCGGAGACCTCGGGGGAGCCTTCGATGATCTGCGCCGGGTCCAGCGGGTCGGG
>NZ_BAAALF010000464.1:0-1331 GCF_039528135.1 Kitasatospora nipponensis
AGCCGCTGGTACAGCTCGTGCTCAAGCGCCTGGGCGGCCGAGTGCAGGGCACCAAGCGACTCGATGGTGAAAAGTGGCGGCCAGGGGCCAAGCTCGGGCTCCAGGACTCCCAGTGCGTCGAGGGCGCGACGGGCATCGTCAAGCGCCTCCTTGAGCGCCCTGCACTCGTCGGCGGCCAGCTGGGCTGTGGACAGGGCTGGTGCCGACACCCCCGGGGAATCCTCGTCGGAGGTGTCGGCTCCCGTTCCGCCGACGGTGTCCTGCGGCAAAACCGCACCACCCACCTGCGGCAGAAAGTACGTGACCGGAGAGGGCCTGGCGGCGGTGTCTCGACGGGCACGCCGCTCATCGGACGCCCACACGACGTCCCACTGGGTGAGGGCAACCGGCTGCCCAGCCGCGTCACGAGCTATCCGGTCAGGGCGGGAGAGATCCACTACCACATGGACGTAGTCGCTGTCAGGAACAGCCGTCGGCTTGCGGACGATCTGTCGGGTGGTCACGGAGTTGCGGGGCAGCCGGTCCGCTTCAAACCGCTGCGCCGCCAGGGCAAGCGTCCACAGTCCCGCTTCATTGTCCGCCATGGCCAGATCACCGATGACGACGTTGACGTCGGCGCGAAACGGGACCCCGCCCTTGTCCTTGGGCGCCATCAAGGCCGAACCCACGTTCCTGGTCAGCAACTTGTCAGCGATCAGGGCGATGCCGCCTGCTACTGGCAGGGTGCCGCGCGCGTCCTCGTCACCAGCCCTCGCAAGATCCACCAGGGAGGTGAAGTCGCGGGTCGGGAGAGGCTTCCACGGCACGGTGAGGATGTCCTTGGTCAGCACACCGCCATTCGCCCAGGCGTTACGCGCCTGCTTGGTGACGTCCTTCTTCGAGCTACGCCACGGTTGGTCCACGATGGGGCCGAGCAGGCCGGCGAAGCCCTTGTCCGCCATTCGGCGTTCGCCCTTGATCGCCTTGGACTGTTCCTTGATCGGCCCATAGAGATCCGGGTGTGTCAGGGCGTGCACCAGATAGACGGCACGCCAGAGGGCGGTGCCGGGGATGGTGTCGTCACCGTACTCAGTTGGAAGGTCCCCCACAGGGGTACGGCCGACGGCCAACCCGTAGACCACCTGCAGTTCGTCCTTGTCCCAACCGCCAAGACCGAGCTGCATGACTCGCTTGAGGGCACGGGTGGCCACCTCGACGTTCTGCGCCGCCGAATCCCACTCCTTGAACTCCAGGTGCACCGAGGCCAGGATCGACCGCATCGCGTCATCAAAGAGGTCACCGGCGGCAAGCCCCCCGGGGTGTTGCTGTGCTCCGACCGCGATCTGAGCAGG
>NZ_BAAALF010000465.1:0-1330 GCF_039528135.1 Kitasatospora nipponensis
CCGACCAGCGCGGCTTCCAGGTCCAGCCCAAGCGGTGGGCGGTGGAACGCACATTCTCCTGGCTCACCGCCCACCGGCGTCTCGCCCGGGACTACGAGAGCAGTCCGGCTCGATCGGAGACCATGATCCGCTGGGCAATGATCGGCATCATGGTCCGCCGACTCACCCGAGGCCGGCCAGCCACCCGCCCAGGCCCGCGCCCGCTCGTGGGCTCCGCATCCCGATAAGTTGTCTGACTCAGCTGAGCGGTTCGAGGACGTCGGGTGTTCCGTCAATGGCAGGACCGCAGTCCGCAGGAAGGTGCGAGACTACGAGCTCCACGGCCGCATCGGCTGTAAGGGAGCCAATGACCTGCCCTCCCGGCTCATACAGCCGAATCACGCGGAACCCTCCGTGGTCGGGAAAGATCGAGGGCACGTCTTTCGACCAAGGGAAGCCAGTGCAGCGGCTGAACTGAAGCGATCCATGACTGACGAGCGGAAACAGGCCCCGGAGGACAGGGTTTGCATACGCCGCCTCTACAAGGGCTCTGTCGATGTGGTTCGCCTTCATCTCCCGCACGAGCTGCCACTGGGCTGCCACAGGGTCGGTAGGTGCTGTCCGGAGCGTGTCGTTGTCGGCCATGCTCGGACATTAGCGAACTCTGGAATGACTGATCCACGTGCCAGGCCCCTTGGCTGACGAGGCAACGCTTCCACCCGTGCCCCATCTGCCACGTTGCCCGACACCATTCTCAGCAGCGCGGCGGTCGCTCTGGTGGCACTCCAGCCACGGGACACGGCAGATCTCAAACGCGGTCTGAGGGAATGGCATCGCGCAGAGGAACTGTCCGTCACATCGAAACGGGCGACGCGGCCGGTAGCCTTCATTTTGCCGGAATCGAGTATGTCCGGGATAATCTGCCAATCTCCCGTAGCGCCAATCTGCGAACTTCGCCGATCGGCGGATACATACTGTCCATGGTGATCGGCTTGTCCAGGGCCTTCAAGCGGTCGCGCAGCCCGCGTTTCCATTGCTTCTTGATGCGCACGGTCCAAGCTTTGGCTGGCCACTTGGTGCCGGAGACTGCATTCTTCGGGAAGAAGATACTGAGATTAGAAGTCTCATCCAACTGTTGTGCGGCGAGCCGCTTTCCCTTGAACATCATGGTTCGGTCGGGATAGCTGGCGGTCAGGCCGCCGACGAGGAAGCGGCCCCGCTGAGCGCGCATGCGGGGGTCGAGGTCGTGGGGGTGAATCACCGCGACCCGGTTCGTCCAGGTGGACTTGGCGTAGTGGGGCCCGAGCGCGGTGCCCTCCCACTCCAGTGGCTCCTGGGCGGTGAGGTCGAT
>NZ_BAAALF010000466.1:0-1316 GCF_039528135.1 Kitasatospora nipponensis
CACCTGCTCTCGCCGCGGATCATGGAGGCCTCGCTGGCCTCCGGGGTCACCACGATCATCGGCCAGGAGTTCGGCCCGGTCTGGGGGGTGGGGGTGAACTCGCCGTGGGCGCTGCGGCACGCGTTCAACGCCTTCGACGCCTGGCCGGTCAACATCGGGTTCCTGGGCCGCGGTTCCTCCTCCGACCCCGCCCCGCTGATCGAGGCGCTGGCCGAGGGCGGCGCCTGCGGGTTCAAGGTCCACGAGGACATGGGCGCCCACACCCGCGCCCTGGACACCGCCCTGCGCGTGGCCGAGGAGTACGACGTCCAGGTCGCCCTGCACACCGACGGACTCAACGAGTGCCTCTCCGTGGAGGACACCCTCGCCGTCCTGGAGGGCCGCACCATCCACGCCTTCCACATCGAGGGCTGCGGCGGCGGACACGTCCCCAACGTCCTCAAGATGGCCGGCGTCGCCAACGTCATCGGCTCCTCCACCAACCCCACCCTGCCGTTCGGCCGCGACGCCCTCGCCGAGGCCTCCGGCATGATCGTCTCCGCCCACGACCTCAAACTCGACCTCCCCGGCGACGCCGCCATGGCCCGCGACCGCATCCGCGCCGGCACCATGGGCGCCGAAGGCGTCCTGCACGACCTCGGCATGATCGGCATCACCTCCTCCGACGCCCAGGGCATGGGCCGCGCCGGCGAAACCGTCCGCCGCACCTTCGCCATGGCCGGCAAGATGAAGAGCGAACTCGGCCCCCTGGACGGCACCGACTCCTACGGCACCCCCGAGAGCGGCGACGACAACGAACGCGTCCTGCGCTACATCGCCAAACTCACCATCAACCCCGCCATCGCCCACGGCCTCTCCCACGAGGTCGGCTCCATCGAGGTCGGCAAACTCGCCGACATCGTCCTGTGGCGCCCCGACCACTTCGGCGCCAAACCCCAACTCGTCCTCAAGGCCGGCTTCCCCGCCTACGGCGTCGTCGGCGACCCCAACGCCTCCACCGACCGGTGCGAACCCCTCGTCCTGGGACCCCAGTTCGGCGCCCACGGCGCCACCGCCGCCGACCTCTCCGTCGCCTTCGTCGCCCAGGCCGCCGCCGACGGCGCCTACCTCGACCGCGCCGGGGACCAACTCCCCACCCGCCGCCGCCGCGTGGGCGTGCGAGGCACCCGCGGCATCGGCCCCCGCGACATGATCCACAACGCCCGCACCGGCCAGGTCGACGTCGACGCCACCACCGGCACCGTCTCCCTCAACGGCCGACCCCTACGCTCCGAACCCTCCCAGAGCGTCTCGCTCAGCCGCCTCTACTTCCTGTA
>NZ_BAAALF010000467.1:0-1316 GCF_039528135.1 Kitasatospora nipponensis
GGTGCTGCGCACGGTCTTCGCCGCCGACGAGAACGGCGAGCCCTACCAGCGGATCCTGGGCATGGACGAGCTGACCTGGGAGCTGGAGACGTCCGAGGTCGCCCCGGCAGAGCTGAACGAAGCACTTGCTCGGGTGGCGGGTCACGCATTCGACCTCGCGGTCGAAATCCCCTTCCAGGCATCGCTGTTCACGACTGGTGCGAACGAGCACGTGCTGGCAGTGGTGAGCCATCACATCGTGGCCGATGGTTGGTCGATGGGTCCGCTGGCTGCCGATCTCTCGGTCGCTTATGCGGCCCGTTGCGAGGGTCGGGTGCCCGAGTGGGCTCCGCTGCCGGTGCAGTACGCGGACTACGCCCTCTGGCAGCGCGACCTTCTCGGCGACGAGCAGGACCCTGAAAGTCTGCTGTCACGCCAGATCACCTACTGGCGGAGTCAGCTGGCCGATGTGCCGGAGGAGTTGGGGCTGCCGTTCGACCGGCCTCGTCCGGCTGTGGCCAGCCACCGCGGCCACGCGGTGCCGTTGGAGGTTCCGGCCGAAGTCCACGCGAAGCTAACCGAGTTGGCGCGGGTCGAGGGCGTGACGATGTTCATGCTGCTGCACACGGCACTCGCCACCCTGTTCTCCCGGTTGGGTGCGGGTACCGACATTCCGATCGGCTCGGCGATCGCGGGTCGCACGGACGAGGCGCTGGACGGCCTGATCGGGTGCTTCGTCAACTCGCTGGTGATTCGCACCGACCTGTCCGGTGATCCGACGTTCCGCCAGACGCTCTCCCGGGTGCGGGAGTCCGGCCTGTCGGCGTTCGCCAACCAGGACGTGCCGTTCGAGAAGCTGGTGGAGGAACTGTCTCCGGCACGGTCGATGGCGCGGCACCCGCTGTTCCAGGTCGTGCTCACCGTGCAGAACAATGCGATGGCGAAGCTGGACCTCTCGGGCACGCGTATTGGCGGGCTGTCAGAGGAACACGAGATGGCCCGTTCGGCGGCGAAGTTCGACCTCGACGTGATCCTCGGCGAGGAGTTCGACGCCGAGGGACGGCCGGCCGGTCTGAACGGTGGTGTGACGGCGGCGGCGGATCTTTTCGATCCGGAGACGGCCGCTCGGATCACGGCCGGGTTCGTGCGGGTGCTCGGCCTGCTGGCCCAGGACGTGTCCCTGCCGCTCAGCGCGGTGGACGTCCTGGACGGGGCGGAGCGTCGTCGGGTCCTGGTCGAGTGGAACGACACCGCGGTGGAGACGCCGGCTTCGCTGGTGTGCGAGTTGTTCGCGGCGCGGGTGGCGGGTTCGCCGGGTGCGGTGGCGATCGTGGCCG
>NZ_BAAALF010000468.1:0-1315 GCF_039528135.1 Kitasatospora nipponensis
TTCACCGGAGATCCAGCCCTTCGCCCCCTGCTCGACGCGGGCTGGAACATGAACCACGACGATCTGGGCAACGTGTACGTCAACTCACCGAACCAGAAGCTCCGCCTGGGCTACCTGCCGGAAGGCGAGGACGACGCCCTCTGGCAGATCACGGGGTACTCCCATGCCTTCGGCGCACCCCGGTGGTTGGTCACCTACCAGGAGAGCACGCCCACCGAGATCGTCACCGGCTTCACCACCGCGCTCGCGAAGGCACACACCGAGGGCCCCGACGCCTACCTCGCCGACCGCGGCCGTGACTTGGCGGAGCTCAACGTCGGCACGCCGCTGGCAGCGGCAGGCTGGAGCCACCGCTACACCGCGGCCGACCTCATCTTCGAGTCCCCCGACGGCCTGGCTGAGGTCCACCTGCGCCGCAAGCACCTCAACAACGCTACCGAGATGGCCGGCAACCAGGAACGCTGGCTCACCCTGGCCGGACCGCCCGACCGGCGGTGGTACGCCACCGCCACCTCCCAGACCCCGCCCGCCCTGGTGACGGCGATGAACTGGGCTCTCACCGACCCGGCCCCCGTCATCCGCTACGGCGACGATCTGCGCCGCCTGCCACCCCAGGCCACGGCAACAGCGATCACACCGCCTGCACCGACACCGCTCGATGTCCGCCGCGCCCTGGCCGCCCGCGCCCGCTCCTCCATCGCGCTCCCCGGCACCGCGCAGCACACCGCCGCGCCGGCTCCGCGCCAGCGCACACTACCCAACGCGTCCGCGGCCCAGACTGCCGCTGCTCGGCCCTCGACTGCGCTACGGCGGTGACCCCTCACATATCCAAGGATTCCCCGTGCCCGACTTCGCCACCTCGCCCCTCGACCAGGCCGACGCACTGATCGCCGCTGCCTGGGAACGCCCCATCGAGGAGTTGGAAGCTCTCGCGCCCCACCGCCCGGTGGACGACCCGCTCCTACGCTCGGCAATGCACATCCGCTCATCCCTGGTCATCTCCAGCAACGCCATCGCAGTCCACCAGGACCGTCTGCACGCACTCACCCGACCAGGGCACACCCCGGCCTTCTACGACCTCGAGCGGATCACCGACTCCGCTTCCGGTCTGCGGATCGCCCACGCCGAAAGCCGCACAGCACTGCAGGCCATCAGCAACGTGATCGAAGCCCGCAAAGCCGCCACAGCCACAGCGCAATCGCCGGCGGCCCGCCTCGCACAGGCCGCTGTCACCCGCTCAGCGCACGGCCGACGTCCTCTCGGCCAACCGCCAGGCCAGCCGGCGCCGTCGGCTGTTGGCGGCCCTGATGCGCAT
>NZ_BAAALF010000469.1:0-1314 GCF_039528135.1 Kitasatospora nipponensis
CAACTGGCCGCGTTCTACCGGCGGTCGGAGTTTGGCGACGGACCGGTGGACTTCGCCGGGTACCGCACCCAGATCCGGGGCAGCGGCCACAAGACCGCCGAGCACGTGCAGGAGACCGACACCATCTCCCGGATGGTCTACGGGATGGCCAGCGCCTACCTGCTGACCGGCAAGCAGGACTACCTGGACGTGGCCGAGCGCGGCTCGCAGTACCTGCACGACCACATGCGGTTCCGCGACGAGGCCGAGGACATCGTCTACTGGTACCACGGCGTGGACGTGGGCGGGACACGCGAACGCAAGCTGTTCGCCTCGGAGTTCGGCGACGACTACCGGGCCATCCCGGCGTACGAGCAGATCTACGCGCTGGTCGGGCTGACCCAGACCTACCGGGTGACCGGCAATCCGGTGATCCGGGAGGACATCGAGGGCACCGTCCGGCTGTTCGAGAAGTACTTCCACGACCCCCGGCTGGGCGGCTACTACTCGCACATCGATCCGGTCACGCTCAGCCCGCACCACGACGGGCTCGGGCCCAACCACTCGCGGAAGAACTGGAACTCGGTCGGCGACCACGCCCCGGCGTAGCTGATCAACCTGTACCTGGCCACCGCCGAGGAGAAGTACGGCGGGATGCTGGACCACACCTTCGACATGATCGTGACGTACCTGCCGGACCGTACCCCGGGCGGCAGCCCGTTCGTCAACGAGCGCTTCTACGCGGACTGGACGCCGGACCACTCGTGGGGCTGGCAGCAGAACCGGGCGGTGATCGGGCACAACCTGAAGATCGCCTGGAACCTGACCCGGATGAACGCCACCCTGCCCAAGCGGGAGTACCAGGCGCTGGCCCGGGACCTGGCCCGCACCATGCCGGAGTTCGGCCGCGACCCGCAGCGCGGCGGCTGGTACGACCTGCTCCAGCGGGACGCCGAGGACGGCAGGCACGCCTTCGTCTGGCACGACCGGAAGACCTGGTGGCAGCAGGAACAGGCCATCCTGGCCTACCTGGTGATGGCCGGCAGCTCCGGCGACCCGGCCTACCTGGAGCACGCGCGGGAGGCCTCGGCCTTCTACAACGCGTTCTTCCTCGATCACGACGAGGGCGGCGTGCACTTCACCGTGCTGGCCCAGGGCATCCCGTACCTGGTCGGCAACGAGCGGCTCAAGGGCAGCCACGCGATGGCGATGTACCACAAGGCCGAGCTCTGCTACCTCGCCGAGGTGTACACCCAACTGCTGGTCAACCGCGAGCCGTTGAACCTCTGGTACAGCCCCCGGCCGGACGCCTCGTTCCCGGACGGGCTGCTCCGG
>NZ_BAAALF010000470.1:0-1302 GCF_039528135.1 Kitasatospora nipponensis
CTTGGGTTCTAGGGATCGTTGCAACACCCTGACCGGGGACTGCAATGACCTTCGAGATTCGTAAGGAACGGACCAGACAGGGGCCGCGCAAACTGGTCCGTGAGCAGGCGGAATACTTCCGGCTCATGGACCAGGGGCTGAGCAGCCAGGAAGCATGCCGGATCGTCGGGATCAACTTTCGGACCGGCAAGCGATGGCGCAACGGCAGTCAGCCGACCGGCACGAGGAAGGGGAAGCCGCCCGTTCAGCGGCCGGCTTCCCCTCTGCCCGACTCCTCCCGCCATTTGCGGGAGGAAGAGCGCATTCACATCGCGGACCGGCTTCGTGAGAAGGCATCGATCCGCTCGATCGCTGCCGAGCTGGGCCGTAGCCCCTCCACCGTCAGCCGCGAGATCAAGCGCAACCGGCACCCCGACAGCGAGGTCTACCGCCCGCACGCGGCCCAGGCCAGGGCTGACGCCCGTCGGCCACGCCCCAAGCCGCGCAAGATTGCCCGGAGCCCCGAACTAGGGGACTTCATCCAGGAACACTTGGACAGGAAGTGGAGCCCGGAGCAGATCTGCCAGGCTCTACGGGCACGGTTTCCCGAGCGGCCGGAGATGCACGTGGTCCACGAGACGGTCTATCAGACCCTCTACCTGCAAGGACGCGGTGAGTTGCGTCGCGAAATCGCGGCTGCCCTGCGCTCGGGACGCACCTGGCGCCGGCCGCATCGCCAGGCCCAGCGGCGCCAGCCACGGTTCACCACCCCGATGGTCATGATCAGCGATCGGCCCGCCGACGCGGAGGACCGGGCAGTGCCCGGCCACTGGGAGGGCGACCTAATCATCGGCAAGGACGGCACCTCAGCCATCGGTACCCTGGTCGAACGCGCCACCCGCTACGTCATGCTCCTGCATCTGCCGAACGGCCGCACCGCCGAGCACGTCCGGGACGCCCTCGTAACCACCGTGCAGGCCTTGCCGGCCCACCTGGTGCGTTCACTGACCTGGGACCAGGGCTCCGAGATGGCCTCCCACGGCTCGTTCACCGTCGTCACCGGCGTTCCGGTCTACTTCTGCGACCCGGCCAGTCCCTGGCAGCGTGGCTCGAACGAGAACACGAACGGCCTGCTCCGCCAGTACTTCCCCAAGGGCACCGATCTGTCCCTCCACGGTCCGGAGCGCCTGGCCGCGGTCGCCGCCGAACTCAACGGCCGCCCGCGCAAAACGCTCGGCTGGGAAACCCCAGCCGAGCGCCTGCATAAACTCATCGCAGCCTGATCAAACCGACCACGTGTTGCAACAACCCCTGGAATCCGCC
>NZ_BAAALF010000471.1:0-1302 GCF_039528135.1 Kitasatospora nipponensis
GTCAACTCGTCCGACTCGTACCCGGCGCTGGTCGTGCTCGGGTCGCCGAACACGGTGGTGGTGAGCAACACCGTCAAGAGCAGCTGCGGCAACGGCATCGTGCTGGCCGGTGCTTCCACCGGTGCGGTGGTCCGGAACAACGTGATCGACACCTCCAAAAACTACCCGAGCGGTGCCTGCCCGGCGGGCAAGGACAGCACCGGGCTTACCGTGTCTGCCGCCGCTGCCCCGACGGCGGACGTCGACTACAACGTGATCAGCCCGGTCGCCGGTGGTCCGGTTTACGACTGGGCGGGCGTCGCTTACCGGGACCAGGCTGCCTTCCACGCGGCCTCCGGCGACGGTACGCACGACGTGGTGGCCGACCCGTCCATCCCGTACGACGGCAAGACGCCGCAGCTCTCGCCGATCATCGACTCGGCCGACGAGAACGCGCCCGGCATGCTGCCGCTCGACAGCTGGGGCCATGAGGCCAAGGACGACCCGGTCGTCCCCAACACCGGTACGGGCAGCGGGATCCGGGACCGGGGCGCCGACGAGTTCCTCGGCTTCGGCAGTGTCTTCACGCCGGCCGGTCCGGTGCGGTTGATGGACACCCGTGAGGGTGTCGGAGTGGCCAAGGCGCCGCTGAAGATGGGCAGTTCGATCGACCTGCAGGTGGCTGGGGTCAACGGCGTGCCCGCCACGGGTGTCACCGCCGTGACGCTGAACGTCACGGTGACCGCCCCGACCAAGGGCAGCTTCCTGACGGTCTACCCGCACGGCAAGCCCCGCCCGACCGCGTCGAACCTCAACTGGACGCCCGGGCTGACGATTCCGAACCTGGTGACGGTTCCGGTCGTCGACGGCAAGGTGTCGTTCTACGCCGGTGGCGAGGGTGGCACCGGCGAGGTGCTGGCCGACCTGGAGGGCTACTACAGCGCGAGCGGGTACGCGACCTACAACCCGGTCGGTCCGTGGCGGCTGATGGACACCCGGGAGGACGACTACACCGAGGAGCAGATGACCCGCCGGGCCGGTGCGGTCGCCGCCGGTGACACCCTCACCATGACCACCATCCCGGTCCGGGCCAAGTCCGTGGTGCTCAACGTGACGGTCACCCAGCCCACCGCGGCGGGTTACCTGACCATCTACCCGGCCGGTGGCCAGCGTCCGGTGGCCTCCAGCCTGAACTGGTCCGCGAACCAGACCATCGCCAACCAGGTCGTCGTACCGGTCCTGGAGGACCACAAGGTCCGCTTCTACAACGGCAGCCCGGGCACCGTCCAACTGGTGGGCGGCGCCTTCGGCCACCAGTCCTGG
>NZ_BAAALF010000472.1:0-1289 GCF_039528135.1 Kitasatospora nipponensis
GTTGACGCTCTGTCCGGTTGCCGTCCGGGCTTCTTCCCTGCCGGCGATCACCAGTCTCGTCGCCGACGGGGACCCCCGGGAAGGACCTCCGGCCGTCCCCAACCGGCCAGTCCGGATCCGGACACGAATGCATGTACATGACACCTATTTCATGCCATCCGCACCCATCAGCCGCATACGAAGAGAGCTTGGGGCGAAAGCCACAGCCCCGCCAAAGCGCCCATAACGATCTTGAAGTCCAGGGTCGCAACTGGGACCATGGACGGACCAGGCGCGGTCGGGGGGAGCGCGCCGCCACAAGGATGGGCCAACCCTTGCTGGAAACACTCGGACTGAGCGCAGCCTCGGCCGCCGTCTACCAGGCCATGCTCGACCAACCGACCCACCGCATCGAGCAACTCGCCACCACGACCCACCTCACACCCACCCAGGTCCACGACAGCCTCGACGAACTCGGGCAGCTGCTCCTGGTACGCGCCTCCACCGAACACCCCGGCCAGATGCGCGCCGTCAGCCCCGACATCGGCCTGGCGGACCTGCTGCTCCGCCAGGAAGCCGACCTCGCCGCCCGACAGGCCCAGATCGCCACCTCCCGCGCCGCCGTCGCCGACCTCGTCGCCCAACGCGCCGACACCCGCACCACCCACGGCGAACGACTCCTCGGCATGGACGCCATCCAGGACCGCCTCGAACAGATGGGACGCTGCGCCCGCACCGAAGTCCTCGGCGTCCACCCCGGCGCCAGCCAACGCCCCGAGGACCTCGCCGCCGCCCGCACCGCCGACGCCCCCGTCCTGGCCCGCGGAGTCACGATCAGGACCCTGCTGCAGGAAGCCACCCGCAACGACCCCCACACCACCCACCACGCCCACTGGCTACTCGCCAACAGCGGCCAGGTACGCACCGCCCAGGTGCTCCCCCAACGACTCGTCATCGTCGACCGCTCCCAGGCCCTGGTCCCGATCGACCCCGCCGACACCCGCAAGGGCGCCCTGCACATCACCGAACCCGGCCTCCTGGCCGCCCTGCTCAACCTCTTCGAACAGACCTGGGACACCGCCGTCCCCATCGGCGCCACCCAACCCGAAGACCCCCAGAGCGGACTCACCGCAACCGAACGCGAACTCCTGCGCCTGCTCGGCAGCGGCCTCACCGACGACACCGCCGGCCAACGCCTGGGCGTCTCCGCCCGCACCGTCGGTCGACACATGGCCTCCGTCATGGAACGCCTGGGCGCCAGCAGCCGCTTCGAAGCCGGCATCAAAGCAGCCCAACGCGGCTGGCTCTGA
>NZ_BAAALF010000473.1:0-1287 GCF_039528135.1 Kitasatospora nipponensis
CCCGCCGACCCGGTGCCGCAGCCGGTGACGGCGGCCAGCGCGGCCAGGCAGAGCGGCAGCACCAGCGGTCCGCGCGGCCGCCGGGGGCGGGTGGCGGCGCGGGCGGTGGCGCGGTGCGCGGAGGCGGGGTTCACGGTGCTGCCGTGCGGGGTGGTGCTGTTCACGGTGCGTCAGATCCTGTCCCAGGTACGGGAGGTGAGCCCGTACGCGCTCGCCAGGACGTTCCACTTGCCGACGAAGTCCTTCTTGGACTGGGTGGCCTGCGGGTTGAGATCGTCGGCGTGCTGCTTGTCGGAGGTCTTGGGGGCGGTGTGGCCGGCGCCGCAGCCCTGGGCGCCGACCGTCCGGGCCCAGGCCGCGTAGGCGCGGTCGATGTCGCCGGACTGCTGCCAGGCGGTCTTGAGGCTCTGCGCCGCGTCGGCCCCGCCGGGCAGGTCGGCGAGGTTCAGCTTGGCCAGGTCCGCGATCAGCTGGTCGCGCTGGGCGGCGGCCGAGTCGAAGGTCTGGGCGGCGCTGTCCACGTCGGCCTTGGCGGGGCAGCTGTCGACCTGGGCCACCGCGCTGCCGATCGGGGCCTTGGCGGCCTCGCCTCGGGTCAGCAGGTCGTCCAGCGACCTGGCCTGCGCCGGCGCGTTCGGGCCGGCGCCGCTCGGGCCGGCACTGGGGCTCGCACTGGGCGAGGCGGCACCCGAGGGGCTCGCCCCGGCGCCCGCGCCGTCGGTGGCCGTGCCGCTGGGCGCGGCGCTGCCCGGGTTCGTGGCCGAGACGGGCGGCGCGGCCTTGGCCGGACCGGTGGCCGAGCCGGAGTTCTGCGTCGCCACGACGATCACGCCGCCGAGCGCGACCAGCAGCAGCACGCCCACGCCGATCAGCATCGGTGCCCGGCGCTTCGGGGCGTCCTGGTCGTCGTACTCCTCCTCGAACCGTCCGGGCAGGTCCAGGCCGCCGCCGGCGGGCGGGTGGCCGGGGCCCGGCGGCGGGTAGCCGTACCCGCCGGGCGGGGCGGTGGGCGGCGGGGCGCCGTAGGGCTGGGCGCCGTAGGACTGCGCCGGGGGCGCGCCGTAGGTCGGCGGCGGGCCGAAGCCGGGCGGGGCGGTGGGCGGCGCCGCCGGGTAGCCGGGCGCCTGGTGGGCGCCGGGGACCGGCGGGCGGACCGGGTCCGGGCGGAAGCCCTGGTCCGGGAAGCGGCCCGGGTCCTGGGCGGCCGCGTGGCCGGGGAAGCCGCCGGGGGCGACCGGCGGCCTGGCGGGCCCGGGCACCGGCGCGGCGGCCGCGGGGGGGGGCGGG
>NZ_BAAALF010000474.1:0-1286 GCF_039528135.1 Kitasatospora nipponensis
CGCGGGGCCCCGCCGGCCCGCGGCCCCCCCCCCCCCCCCGGCCGCCGCCACCACCTCTGCCTCTGCCGGAGCCGTCGCCGGACCCGTCGCCGGACCCGTCGGTGTCGTGCGCGGGCGCGCTCACCGGGCACCGCCGGTGGTCAGCCGGGGGCTCGGCTCCGGCACCCCGAGCGGGATGTCCGGTACCGCCGCCTGGTCCTCCGGCGGCGGCAGCACCGGCTGCCAGCCGTACCGCCGCACCGCCGCGACCAGCGCGTCCACCATCACCGGGTCGAACTGGCTGCCCGCGCAGCGCCGCAGTTCGGCGACCGCCTCCGGCACCGGGCGCCCGCGGCGGTAGGAGCGGGTGGAGGTCATCGAGTCGAAGGCGTCGGCCACCGCGATGATCCGGGCGAACTCGGGGATCCGCTCCCCGGCCAGGCCGTGCGGGTAGCCGCGGCCGTCCAGCCGCTCGTGGTGGTGCAGGATGCCGGCGTGCGCCTCGCCCAGGAAGTCGATGCCGCGCACCAGCTCGTGGCCGTACTGCGGGTGCACCTCCACCGCACGGCGCTCGGCCTCGGTCAGCGGACCGTTCCTGCGCAGCAGTTCGGTCGCGACCCCCAGCTTGCCCACGTCGTGCAGGGTCCCCGCGAAGTGCAGGGTGCGCAGCCGCTCGCCGGTCATGCCGAGCTGACCGGCGATCAGCACCGAGGCCCGGCCCACGCGTTCGCTGTGCCCGCGGGTGTAGGAGTCCTTGATCTCCACCGCCTGCACCAGCGCCTCCACGGTGGCCCGGTGCGCGGCCCGTTCGCGGTGTCCCTGGGCGAAGACCCAGGCCGAGATGGAGAGCGGCAGCAGCGCCAGCACCGCCGCGAACGCCCCGTACGGGCCCTGC
This sequence comes from Kitasatospora nipponensis, assembly GCF_039528135.1. Classification (NCBI taxonomy): domain Bacteria; kingdom Bacillati; phylum Actinomycetota; class Actinomycetes; order Kitasatosporales; family Streptomycetaceae; genus Kitasatospora; species Kitasatospora nipponensis. The sequence continues at coordinate 875 of NZ_BAAALF010000474.1, forward strand.
CAGAGGACCGCCATCATCAGTCCGCCGAGCGCGTGCACCAGGGCCGCCGGGCCCAGCACCGAGAGCGCGCCGCGGCGCAGCTCGGCGGCCGGGCAGCGCTCGGCGAGCAGTCGGATCCCGCCCACCAGCACGCCGTTGACCAGCGAGAAGGCCAGCACGGCGCCCGCCGGCGGCAGCAGCGCGGCCGGGTAGCGGGCCCCGAGCAGCAGGCGCGGTCCGTCCAGCAGGTGGAAGAGCGCGGCGGCCGGCCAGGCGGCCAGCGCGAACTGGGCGGCGTTCCAGGCCCGGCGCAGCAGCCGGGGGGCGGCGGTCGCGCCGGTGAGCACCGCGGGCAGCGCGGGCAGCGCGGCGGCCGAGGGCGGCAGCATCAGCACGCCGGCGATCAGCACCAGCAGGAAGGTGTGGGCGCTGG
>NZ_BAAALF010000475.1:0-1285 GCF_039528135.1 Kitasatospora nipponensis
CGTGCAAGAGGTCATCAGCTGGGGGCCCGGCGGGCAGGGCCTAGTTGGGGGCTGGCCAACCAGGGGAGTTGGGCATATGTTCAACGTAGTAAACATTGATGGAGTGGCGGTTTTTATTGACGGACAAAAGGGACTCTCTACCCATGTACCATCTTGGAGAGAATACTGGGTCGCAAGGACAAGGTAGCTATGACTCTAGATAGATCTTCAGCTCTCCAACTGGGCGCTGAATTCCTCGCGGAAGATGTCAAAACATGGACTCACCCGTCCGAAGTGAGAATAATTCCGGAAGCGTCATTCGGCGATGCAAACCTGCTCATCATCCCGTACGACACAACAGAGTTCCTGGATCGCGGAATTAGTAGCGCAAGTCTGATGGGAAATTTGCCGATATCGGTAAATCTAGAGACGGGAGAGTGTGACTTCATCGACATGCTAGAAGTTCTCGAATATATTAATCGTGGACTTATGTGATCAGCCATCCAAAATAGCAGGGTCTCGATCCTCAAAGGGATACCCCTTGCTAGCCCATAGCCTTACCCAGCAGAGGCCCCGCCGAAATGTCCCGGCGGGGCCTCTGTAACTCCCCGGGACGGGTCTGTAAATTTGCTCTGCCCCTTAATCGGTGGTGACGAACGGTGGCGGCCTTCATTTAGCATTGCATGCGAAAGGTCAACGGGCTTGTGGGCGTGGCGCTTCCGGGATTGCCGTCGCTGGTCATCGAGGACGTGGTGAGTGAGGGCGAGGCCATCGGGTTTGACGATCTCGACCTTGAACTCCGGCGCGAACGAGCAGCGAGGGCGCGAGTCCAGCGTCAGCTGTCCAGGGAGAGGCCCGTGCTGTCCAGGAAGCCGGGGTGCGCGAGGCGGCGTTCTGAGCTGGTCGATCTGGTCAGCAGGTGACCGGTCCGCCTATGCAGATGCATCGGAAGATGCGACACACGGTCAGCGGTAGGCCGACTCGCCGGTGATGGTTTCGCCGAGGACGAGGGTGTGGATCTCGGAGGTGCCCTCGTAGGTGAGGACGGACTCGAGGTTGTTGGCGTGCCGGAGGACCGGGTACTCGACGGTGATGCCGTTGGCGCCCAGGATGGTGCGGGCGGTTCGGGCCACCTCGATGGCGGTGCGGACGTTGTTGAGCTTGCCGAAGCTGATGTGGGCGGGGCCGCACTGGCCGGCGTCCTTGAGGCGGCCGATGCGGTGGGCCACCAGGTAGGAATTCTCCACTTCGAGCATCATCTCGACCAGCTTCTGCTGCGTCAGCTGGAAGGCGGTGATGGGGGGTT
>NZ_BAAALF010000476.1:0-1269 GCF_039528135.1 Kitasatospora nipponensis
CGACGTGGTCGCCGGCGGCACTCATCGACACCGGCGAGGTCCGGCCCGCCGGCGGCGGCGTCTGGCCCGAACTGACCGATACACCGGGGTAGTAGAGGCTCAGTATCGACTGCCAGGAGTAGCCGGCGAGGGCACAGTTCTGCGTGCCCCACTGGCTGAGCGTGTTCGGGTAGCGGGAGAGGCCGGAGCCACAGGCCTCGGAGGAGCTGCCGGTGAGCGTCGCCTGGAACGAGGCCTCGAAGACCGAACCACCCTGCGTCATCACCGAGTTCCAGGTCGCCGCGATGGCGGAGCTGGTGGCGGGGTTCGACTGGCCGGGGATGAAGCGCTGATAGTTGATCGAGTCGTCGACGTTGTAGCAGGCACCGCCGTACGATCCGCCGCGCCAGTTGTTGACCCAGTACCACGCGTAGCTCTTGGCCGCCATCGCGCCCGCCTTCAGCGAGTCGGGCTGCCAGGAGGTGATCCACTCGTTGGGCAGCACGTTCTCGACGTACGTCTGGAACGGCACGCTGACCACGCCGCTCTCCGTGCCCGGCACCGGCAGACCCGCGCTGGTGTGCTGCGAGTACTCCAACACGCGGATGGTGGACGGCGGCGTCGAGTCGGACGAGTAGCCGCCGCAGTTGCCGCTCGTCATGGGCCTGACGGCGGCGGTCCGGCTCGTCGGCGGCTGCCCCGGTGCGGCCTGATCACCCATCGACTGCGCCTTGCCGGTCAACTGCACGGTCAGCGAGTCACCGCTGTGCGCCGGCGTCACACCGGTCAGCTGGTAGGTGCCGAATCCGGGAGCCGTCACGGTGATCGTCGCGGCTGCGCCGGTCGGATCCGGGTATTCGATCCTGAAGCCACCGGTGCTGTCGGTGCTGCCGATCAGGCTGCCGTTCACCTCGATGCGGGCGCCCGGCACGGCGGGCGTCGAGGCGGGGGCGATGACCACTCCGCCGGACACCTGCTCGGCGCGAGCGTCCGTCACGGTCCCCGACAGTGTGATCGATCCCGGCTTCGAGGCCGATGGCGAATCGAGCGGCGAGGGCGCCGCGACTGCCGGGCCTACCGAAGCGCAGCAGATGGTCGCCATCGCGGTGATGCCGAGGAGCATCGGGCGCAGACCACGAATGACTGACATGTCCGTTCCTTCCGGGTGGGGACGCGCCGGCCGTCGGGGACGGCCGGCGCGCGTGCGTCGTGGTGTGGGTGGGTGTGGGTGGTGTGGTGGTGTGCTGGGGTCAGCGGCTGGTGCCGCCGAGGCCGGCGGGGCCGTGCCAG
>NZ_BAAALF010000477.1:0-675 GCF_039528135.1 Kitasatospora nipponensis
GCTGCAGGACCTTGAGCAGTACGACCGCGCCGGCCGGCAGCAGGCCCAGGGCCAGGGCGGCGGCGATGCCGAAGTCGTCGAGCGCGTCACCGACCGGTTGCGGCCTGGCCTCGCCCTCCTCGGTCCATCCGCTCATCTGCTGTTCCATCCTCCGGGCTGGTGCCGGGCGGTCTCCGCGCTGTGGCACGGCCCGCACAGTCCGCGGCCGTACTGCGGGCTGTCCGGGTCCAGGCCAAGCTGGACCAACTCGCGGCGCGAGTGTGGGTGGTGGTCGGCGTGCCTGCTCGGCGCCATGGTGCACACCACGCACACCGGGTCGCGGGCGAGCACCGCTGTGCGGAAATGCTGCTCGTGGCGGCGGGCGTAGCCGCGCTGCCCGGCGGTGCCGCGACGTTGTTCGGCTTCGGCCCGGTGCTCGGGGCAGCGTCCGGAGTCGGTGAGCGCAGGGCAGCCGGACCTGGAGCAGACGGTCAGTGCGCGACGCCTGGCCATGGTGATCGCCTCCGCCCCACGCTGGTCCCCGAGTTGGAGGGGATGGCGCCCGCCCCATGGTTTCTCAGCACCCGGACCCAGGACATCCGACGCTTGTCGTACAGGGGGATCCTGATGCGCTTACTGTCCGTCCACGACCCGGTTGGCGGCGACGTGCGCGCCGAACCCGCTTGCGGTCAACGC
>NZ_BAAALF010000477.1:685-1232 GCF_039528135.1 Kitasatospora nipponensis
CATCTCGAAGCGCCCGACGGGGCACCCGGGCGCCTTACCAGTGGGTTCGTCTCAAGGGGCAGCCGTACGGACCTCTTGCCGCCCTCTGCTCGACTCGGGGATGAGCCGGTCGGCTGGGGCAAGCTCACAACCACCGTCAGAGGCAACCGGATTGCTCGACTCTGATCTGACCCTACGTCAATCGCAGTAGTGGCCACTCGCATGAACTGATGGATTTCTGGCCATTTGGCGCCCGTCCAGCAGCCGCCGGTGATTTCCTTCTGATCGACGCAGAGAAGGCCCCGCGAAGGAGCCCTCCCTGCGTCGGACGCCCCCTCAGCTGGGGGTGCCTCAGTTGTTCGGTGCGCTGCTATGGAGGCCCGCGCCGAACTTCGCCCTTGGAAGGACATTCACATGATGGACGAGCACGAGCCGAAGGAACAGGGCGATCGTCAGGTCGTCACCCACAAGAAGGACAAGCGGCGTACCCGGGTTCTTATCCGGGGCGCGGGCATCAGCTTCCTGAAGGGCGTGATGTACGGCCTGGGAAGCGGTCTGGCGATGCTGG
>NZ_BAAALF010000478.1:0-1226 GCF_039528135.1 Kitasatospora nipponensis
GACCGCCACCGCCGGGCCGGCCCCGGCCGCCGTGGCCGTGGCGCCGCTCCCGCTGGCCGCCGAGCCGCAGCAGCCGGCCGCCGCCCCGCAGAGCGCCCTGGCCACCGGCCTGGACGTGCGGATCCCGGTCAAGGGCGTGCGCAAGGCCACCGCCCAGGCGATGGTCGCCTCCGCCTTCACCGCGCCGCACGTCACCGAGTTCGTCCAGGTCGACGTCACCCGCACGATGAAGCTGGTGCGCACCCTCAAGGAGAGCGGCGAGCTGGGCCAGGGGGTGCGGGTCAGCCCGCTGCTGCTGGTCGCCAAGGCGCTGCTCACCTCGATCAAGCGGCACCCGGAGATCAACGCCAGCTGGGACGAGTCCACGCAGGAGATCGTCCACAAGGGCCAGGTCAACCTGGGGATCGCCGCGGCCACCCCGCGCGGCCTGATCGTGCCGAACATCAAGAACGCCGGCGCGCTCACGCTCTCCGGGCTCGCGGTGGAGCTCGGCTCGCTGATCGACACCGCCCGGCAGGGGAAGACCTCGCCGGCCGACATGTCCGGCGGGACCGTCACCATCACCAACGTCGGCGTCTTCGGCGTCGACACCGGCACCCCGATCCTCAACCCCGGCGAGGCCGCCATCCTGGCCTTCGGCGCGGTCCGGGAGCTGCCGTGGGTGCACAAGGGCCGGGTGGTGCCGCGCCAGGTCACCACGCTGGCACTCTCCTTCGACCACCGGCTGGTCGACGGCGAGCTGGGCTCGAAGGTGCTGGCCGACGTCGCGGCCGTCCTGGAGCGCCCCAAGCGCCTGATCACCTGGGGCTGACGCCCCGGTAAGGCCGTTGGGCCCCGCACCCCCCGTCGAGGGGGTGCGGGGCGCCCCCCCCTCCCCCTTCCGGTCACCCGCTTCCGGTCACCCGCGGACCGTGCGCCGGCGCCGGACGACGGCCAGTGCGGCGGCGCCGAGGACGGCCAGCGCCCCGCCGGCGACGGTCAGCAGCCGGGCCGAGGCGCCGCCACCGGTGCTGGCCAACTGCGGCGCGGCCGCAGGGGCGGCGAGCGCGGCGGTGCCTGCCGGGGTGCTGGGGGCGGTGGACGCGCTGGGGGCGGTGCTCGGGGCGCCCGCGACCGGCGGCGGGGCCACGGCGGGCGGGGCGGGGGGGGGGGGGGGGGGGGCGGCGGGGGGCGGGGGGGGGCCGGGGGGGGCGGGGGGGGGGGGGGGAGGGGGGGGGCGGGGGGGG
>NZ_BAAALF010000479.1:0-1211 GCF_039528135.1 Kitasatospora nipponensis
GCGGTGGAGGTGCTTGACGAGGTTGAGCGTCGTCGGGTGTTGGTGGAGTGGAACGACACGGCGGTTGAGGTGGCTGGGTCGACGTTGTCGGAGTTGTTCGCGGCGCGGGTGGCGGTGTCGCCGGGTGCGGTGGCGGTGGTGTTCGAGGGTGAGTCGGTGTCGTACGCGGAGTTGGATGCGCGGGCGAACCAGGTGGCGAACTGCCTGATCGGCCGGGGTGTCGGGGTGGGTTCGGTGGTGGGGGTGTGTTTGGAGCGTGGTGTTGATCTGGTGGTGGCGTTGTTGGGTGTGGTGAAGGCGGGTGGGGCGTATCTGCCGTTGGATCCGGCGGGTCCGGTGGAGCGGGTGGCGGGGATGTTGGCGGATGCGGGTGCCGTGCATGTGGTGACGGTGTCGGGGTTGGCGTCGGTGTTGCCGGTGGGTGTGTCGCGGGTGTTGGTGGATGGGGATGTGGCGGGGTTGTCGGTGGTGGCGCCGGTGGTGGCGGTGGCGCCGCTGGATTCGGCGTATGTGATCTTCACGTCGGGTTCGACGGGTCGTCCGAAGGGTGTGGTGGTGCCGCACGCGGGGATCGTGAACCGGTTGGCGTGGATGCAGGCGCGGTACGGGTTGACGGCGCGGGATCGGGTGTTGCAGAAGACGCCGTTCGGGTTCGACGTGTCGGTGTGGGAGTTCTTCTGGCCGTTGCTGGAGGGCGCGACGGTGGTGTTGGCGCGTCCTGGGGGGCACGGGGATCCGCGGTATCTGGCGGAGTTGATCGTGGAGCAGGGGGTGTCGACGGCGCATTTCGTGCCGTCGATGCTGGAGGCGTTCCTGGCGGAGCCGGGTGCGGCGGGTTGTGCGGGCAGTCTGCGGCGGGTGTTCTCCTCGGGTGAGGCGCTGTCGGCGGGCACGCAGCGGCGGTTCTTCGAGGTCCTCGACGGTGTGGAGTTGCACAACCTGTACGGTCCGACCGAGGCGTCGGTGGACGTGACCGCCTGGCGGTGCGATCCGGGGCGTGCGGGTGCGGTGCCGATCGGTGCGCCGGTGTTCAACACGCGGGTGTACGTGTTGGACGAGTGGTTGCGGGCGGTGCCGGTGGGTGTGGCGGGTGAGTTGTATCTGGCGGGTGTGCAGTTGGCACGTGGCTATGTGGGCCGGGCGGGGTTGACGGCGGAGCGGTTCGTCGCTTCCCCGTTCGGTGGTGCGGGTGAGCGCCTGTACCGCACCGG
>NZ_BAAALF010000480.1:0-1202 GCF_039528135.1 Kitasatospora nipponensis
CTCCCCAGGTAATTTCAGATGCCCAGGAACTAGCGCCCGACTATCACGAATGCTACCGGCTGGAGGCGATGGCCCGCGCTGCCAGTCACAATTTGCATGGGGCCAATACTGCCTACGAGAAGGCGCTGGAGCTTAACTCCTCCAGTTCGACACTCAACTGGTTCTATGCAAGGTTTCTGATTCGAGAGTTTGGGCAGCCGCAAGAGGGGCTCCGCTATCTACAGAAAGCGGTTGCACTCGACCCTGCAAGCACCGTACTGAAACTGGAAATTGCAAAAGTTCACCATCAGCTGGCCAATAGTGAGGCGGCCCGAGAGGCTTGTGTTGCGCTACTGCGAATTCCAGAGACGCCGCTTGAAATCAAATCGCGCGCTCTCGAAATTTACGTAAAGTCCGCCACACTGTCGGCCGGTAAGATGTACGGGGTGGGTGACTATGGAGGCTGTCTGGAGCTTCTGGAATACCTCCAGGAGACTCTAGGTGGCCTTCAAGGTGTCGCTGCGGATAACCTCGTCCGAGACCGGATTAGCTACGGAATGAGCCTGGCCAGAGGGGTTCGAATTAAGACGGCAGATAAATATCTAGCCCGTTCGGCGACCATGATTAACATTGCACTTTCGCAGTGGCTTGGAGTTGGCTTTAATGAGGCTGTCGATCGATCCTACGGATCCGTGAAGGCTATGCAGGCTGAGCGCGGTTTCGGATTCCTCCGGCCAACTGATGGCGGACCCGATATCTTCTTCCATGCGACAGATTTTCGCCCAACCGAGGAGTTTTCTCTTGTTCGAGAAGGCTCCGAGCTTTCATACAAGAAGACGACCAAGGATGGAAAGATTCGGGCTGTGGAAGTATGGCTAGTGGAGCGCTAGGGCCTGTGAGGCCTGTGATCAGCGGGTCTCATTCAGGAGAGTATTGATCTCGATCATCGAGGCTCCTTGTAGAGCTCGGGGTCGTGGCCTACAGCCCGTCCGTCCCACCTGCCCCTTCATCAGGGATATTGACACCTCCGAGCAGCGCTGGCGCTGCGTCCAGGGCCGGGGCTGCCAGGCGGTCGCCTCGATCCGGTACGCGGCCGCCCGCGACCAGCTCGACATCGCGGGGCTCGGCGGCACCCGGGCGGTCCAGCTGGTCGAGTCCGGTCTGGTGGCCGACCTCGCCGACCTGTTCACCCTGACCCGGGATCAGCTGCTCACCCTGGAGCG
>NZ_BAAALF010000481.1:0-1184 GCF_039528135.1 Kitasatospora nipponensis
AGAGATCCGTCATTTGTTCTGGGATTGGAGATTAGATTCCCAGATGTAGCACCTGAAGCCTCTGGGCGCCACAACCTCCCAATCCCAGATTTTGATGAAACTGGGTTCATTGGGCGGAAGTCTGTAATCCGGTCCCTCATTAAGACAATTCGGGGGCCCTATCCGGTAATCAGCCTGGTAGGGGATGGAGGAATCGGAAAGACCACACTCGCCCTTAAAGCCGCCTATGAAATTCTCGACTCGCACGACAGCCCCTTCGATGCAGTCGTGTGGACCACCGCCAAGAATTCTCTGCTTACGGCAAGTGAGATCAAGAGAATCCAAGGGGCAGTGAAGGATTCACTTGGAATGCTCCGGGTCGCCGCAGAGGAACTCGGGGGAAAGGTTGCATCTGCAGATCCGATGCAGGAGGTTCTGGAGTACATGCAACACTTCAAAGTGTTGTTGATTCTGGATAATCTTGAAACGGTACTGGATGCAAAACTTCGGGAATTTCTCCGCGAGCTTCCCAATGGTAGCAAAGTTCTCATTACGAGTCGCATCGGAATTGGCGCCCTCGAGAATCCGATCAGAATCGAGCCTTTGGAGAAGAGCGAGGCGATCAGCCTGCTTCGCGCGCTCGCAAAGATCCGCAACGTGGCTGCTCTGCTGGATGCCAGTCCGCAAGCACTCGATAGAATTGTGGAGCGAACCTCAGCCCATCCGCTGTATATCAAATGGTTCGTCTCAGTAGTCCAATCCGGCAGGCGGCCAGAAGATGCACTCAACAGTGGCCTTCTGCTTGACTATTGCATGTCCAATGTCTATGGCTATATTTCCGAAACCGGAAAGCTAGTGCTTCGCTCGATGCAAACCCTAAACGGCGCTCACAATCAAGCCGAGCTTGCATATTTGAACGAGCTAGATGTCAAGCAACTCCAGACTGCCATTCTGGAACTCATCACCACAAATTTCGTTCTAATGCGGACATCTTCAGCCGGCAATGCGGTAGTGACCGAGTATGAGCTCAGCGAGTTCGCCCAGGACTACCTCGAAAAGCATCACCCTGTGGGTGATGATGAGCAGCGTTGGCTGCGCGAAATGAACGCAGGACTATTTGCCTACGGTGAACAAATTAGCCTAAATGCCAAGTCAAATCGATACGATGAAAAATCACTTGATGTGCGCGACGCCAAGGACTTCAG
>NZ_BAAALF010000482.1:0-1181 GCF_039528135.1 Kitasatospora nipponensis
CCGCGCGCCGTGGAAGCGCGTCATCGTGATGTTCGCCGGGCCCTTCATGAACCTGCTGCTGGCCTTCGGACTCTTCCTGACGGTCATGATGGGCTTCGGCGTGCCGACCTCGCTGCCGACCGTCAGCTCGGTCTCCCAGTGCGTCGTGCCGGTCACCCAGGCGAGCGAGAAGTGCCCGGACAACGCCCCGGCCTCGCCGGCCGCCGCCGCCGGACTGCGGGCCGGCGACACCGTCACCGCCTTCAACGGCGACCCGATCCACACCTACCGGCAGCTCTCCACGGACATCCGCGACTCGGCCGGCAAGACCGTGCCGATCACGGTGCGGCGCGACGGCCAGGAGGTGGCGCTCACCGCCACCATCCAGACCAACACGCTGGCCGTGCTCGACAAGTACGGCGACCCGGTCAAGGGCGCCAAGCCCGTCCAGGCCGGCTTCCTCGGCATCAGCCCCACCTCGGGCGTGGTCCAGCTCGGCCTCGGCGACAGCGTCACCAAGATGACCGACATGGCCGACACCGGCCTGCACTCGGTGCTGGAACTGCCCGGCAAGATCCCGGCGCTCTGGGACTCGGTGGTGCACGGCACCCCGCGCCAGGCGGACTCCCCGATCGGCATGGTCGGCGCGGCCCGGGTCGGCGGCGAGATCGTCTCCAGCCACCTGCCGGCCTCCCAGATCGTCGCGACCATGATCTACCTGCTGGCCGGGGTCAACCTCTCCCTCTTCCTGTTCAACATGCTCCCGCTGCTCCCGCTGGACGGCGGGCACGTGGCCGGAGCGCTCTGGGAGTCGTTGCGCCGCAAGGCCGCCAAGCTCTTCCGGCGCCCCGACCCGGGCCCCTTCGACGTCGCCAGGCTGATGCCGCTGGCCTACGTGGTGGCCACCGTCTTCCTCGGTTTCACGGTGCTGGTGCTGGTCGCCGACGTGATCAACCCGGTCAAGATCAGCTAGCCGGCGCCGACGGGGGCGTGCGCCGGGCGCGCCGCGGGTGCCGTACCGTTGGACGCCGGGTGCCGTGCTCTCGCCGCGCACCCGCCGGCCCGTCACCTCTACTCCGGGGAACCCTGCGCACATGACCGCGATCTCGCTCGGTATTCCGTCCCTGCCGCTCAAGCCGCTCGCCAAGCGGCGGTACTCGCGGCAGATCATGGTCGGCAACGTTCCGGTCGGTGGTGACGCC
>NZ_BAAALF010000483.1:0-941 GCF_039528135.1 Kitasatospora nipponensis
CGTCCCGCAGCCAGGCCAGGCGGACCAGGTCCTCCCCCTCGACCTCGACGTCGAGCAGCTGCACCAGCTCCGTGCGGCCGTCCGCGCCGATCAGCATCGGCACGCCGGGCACCAGGTCCGCCCGGCCGTAGACCACGTCGGCCATGCCGGACCCCAGGACGTCCAACACCCGCAGGTACGACTGGTAGACCGCCTCCCCCTGGTCACCGGGCAGCGGCGACCACGACTGCCCGTCGTCGCCGGGCAGCGGGCGCAGCTGGATCAGCAGCGCCTCCTCCAGCGCGTAGAGGTCGCCCAGGACGTCGGGCTCGGCGGGCAGCAGGAGGTTCACGGTGGACATGGGGCCCCTCTCGGGCGGGTGGAGGCAGGGTGACGGACTGTCACCTTCTCGGGCTCCACTATCGCACTCGTCACGTGACGAGTTCTAGAGGGGTGGACTTCTTTCCGGGGCTTCCGGGAGCGCGGCCCGCCGCCGTGGGCCCCCTCTCCAAGGTCCTGCTGTAGGTCCTGCCCTGGGTCCTGCCCTGGGTCCTGGTGTAGGTCCTGACGTCGGTCCGCCCCGGCCCGACCCGACTCGGCGTCAGCGCAGGTCAAAGCCTTGGTGGCGACCCCCGGAAATTCTGACATCCCTCTCTCTGGGGGTGGCTGCTGCTGGTGGTGGTGGTCGAGGGCTTGGGCGGGGTGGTCGGCTGGAGCGGCGCCGGGCCGCCGTGCTGCCGAAGAGATCGTAGACCGAGAGGTCGAAGCCCAGGTCGGCCAGCCCGAACAGCCGGTCGTCCGGGCCGACCTGGAACCGTTCGTTGATGTCCAGGACGGTGTTCAGTGCGGCGTGGTGCTCGATCATGACGCCCTTGGGGCGGCCGGTGGAGCCGGAGGTGTAGATCACGTACGCGAGGTCGGTGGGCTCGGCCCGGTCGGTGGTGACCCCGGTGGCGGGCTGG
>NZ_BAAALF010000483.1:951-1180 GCF_039528135.1 Kitasatospora nipponensis
TCCCCCCCTCAGACCGACCGCAGGCCCACCGGCCGGGCGGCGCCCCTCCCCTCCTGCCGGGCCTGCCCGACCGCCGCGTCCCACTCGGCCTGGAGCTTGCGGCGGTGGCGGGACTGCGGGTCGCAGCCGAGCGCGTCGCAGACCAGCATCTGCTGGAGCCCGGTCAGCGGCGGCATGTCGTCCCACCGCTCCACCCGGGCGACCAGCGGCACCTCCTGGAGGTCCTCGG
>NZ_BAAALF010000484.1:0-1176 GCF_039528135.1 Kitasatospora nipponensis
CAGGTAGCCGGCACTGCTGGTCGCGGTGACGGTCACGTTCATGGTGACCGCCTTGACCCCGGTCGCCGGGACGCCGTTCGCGCCCGCGACCTTGAGCTGGCGCATGAAGGACACTCGGCCGGCCCTCCCCTCGTCCCGGGTGTCCAGGATCCGGGTCGGGCCGGTCGGGGTGTAGGCGGTGCCGACGTCCCGGTACTCGGTCGCGCCCCGGTCCCGGAAACCCTTGCCGGTACCGGAGTTGGCCTGGATCGGATCGTCCACCGCGGAGTTGCCGAACGCGTCGACGTCCAGCATGCCGGGGGCGGTCTCGTCCGCCGAGTCGACGGTGGGCAGCGGGCGGTCGTGCTTCCCGATGTCCTCCCGGATCACCGCGCTGTCGAACGAGTCGTGCGCGCCCTGGCCCGTCGCGGCCGTGAACGTCTGCTGGTTGTCGTAGTTCACCGGGCCCCACTGGTAGGCCGGACGGCCGTTGACCGCGCTGACCACGTTGTAGTCGGCCCTCAGGCCGGACCTGGACTCGGCGCTGATCTTCACCTGCGGGGTCTGCGAGCCGCAGTTGCCGTCCGACATGGACTCGGCCGCGACCACGTTGTTCATCAGGACGGCGTCGGGAGACTTCCCGGCCAGCTCCAGTCCGACCCGGCAGCCGGCGTACAGCGAGTTGCTCACCACGACCGTGCCGGGCGAGTCCACCACCGAGACGGCGGTGGCCGAACCGGAGTTGACCAGATTGGTGGTCAGCGTGGTGCCCTTCGCACCGCCGTCCACCACCATTCCGACACCCGGGGCGTTGAGGAGCGTGAACCGGCCGATGGTGACTTTCTGGGAGTCGGCACCGGTGACCCGCACCGCAGCGGTGCTGCCACCGACCACCCCACCGTCCGTCACCCGGACGTCGCCGGAGTTCTCCACCAGCAGGCCGAACTGGCTCCCGGCGAAGTGCAGGTCCTTGATCCGCACGTGCTCGGCCCGCACGACCGAGAGCCCCGTCGCCAACTCGCGGCTGCCGACCGTGACGTCCGAGGGCCACTGGCCCCACACGTAGGGGGTCCTGGTGAACGTGATCGGTGCGTTCGCCGTACCGGAGCGGGTCAGCTTGACCTGCTCCGGGTAGTCGCCCGGGGCGATGCTCACGGTCTGGCCGGGCAGCACCACGTCGCCGGGCTTCTGGACGGT
>NZ_BAAALF010000485.1:0-1175 GCF_039528135.1 Kitasatospora nipponensis
CTGAGCCCGCTTCTCGTGCTTCTTATTTTCCAGTACATCGATGAGCCCCCTGAGCCCGTCGACAAAGGCGATGCGGGCAGGGGTGCACCCCTCCCAGTAATCCGTTTTGGCGCGCCCAAAAGCGCCCATGGAACCCCCTTAGCCTGCAGTGCTTCCCGATCCGAACCAGTATCCCGCACAGTCCTGCACTTTGAGCAAGCCCGGACGGCCGGTCATGCCGATTTGTCCTCGAAAAAGTGTTTGCATCTCGATGCCGGGGTGTTTGCGTTTGGGTCGCCGCCTGCGCTACTTGTTTGCGTTTGGCTGCGCAAGGGGGATCCGCCTTGCGGATGCGCCGATTTTATGGTTCCAATGGGCGCACTGTGCGCTGCGCCGCTATGCGAGGAGAGGTGGATAAAAAAGTGACAAATGGGGAAATTCCGTCCTGGCGGGATGCCGGCCGGGGGACGATGGTCCGCTGTGCCCTCTGGTTGGTGGCTGAAGTAGGGGTCGGGGAGGTCTTCACGAAGCCCGACCGCAGGGAGGCGTTCCCCGAGGTGTCCCAGATCGACCGTCGCATGCGAGATCTCAGGGATCGAGGTTGGAGAATTGCCACCAATAGGGAGGATCCAACCCTGACCTCGAGCGAGCACCGTTTTGTCGAGATGGGTGCTGAGGTCTGGAAGCCCGGTCAGTCGCGGGCCAAGACGCCGGCTGCCGCCATCACGGCCACCCAGCGTCGTGAGATCTTTGACGTGGACGGCCATCTCTGCCGCATCTGCGGTATCGCGGCCGGCGAGGCGTACGACGGCGGGGTGGAGACCGCTCAGCTGGACATCGCTCGCCGTGACGTCCGCAAGCCTGGTGTGGGCGTGGTGACCGAGATGGTCACTGAGTGCCGCCGATGCCGGGTGGGCGGTCGGGGCGGAGTAGTGGACTTGGAGGCTCTTCTGGCTGGTCTGAGGCAGATGAGCCGGATCGAGCGGGACCATTTCGGCCAGTGGATGGCGGCTGACCACCGGGACTTCAGCATGATGGAGCGGCTGTGGGGTGAGTACCGTACTCTGCCGGCTGAGTCGCGTCAGGTGGTTCGAGACGCGGTCAGCTCAGCGCAGGGGTGAGTTTGGGCGTTCTTGCGCCCGAAGGGCCTGACAGGCCGGTGGTGAAAGGTCCGGGAGCGGGCCGGGTACAGAGGA
>NZ_BAAALF010000486.1:0-1168 GCF_039528135.1 Kitasatospora nipponensis
CGCTGCCACAACGCGTAGTCCGCGTACTGCACCGGCAGCGGAGCCCACTCGGGCACCCGACCCTGCCGACGCGTCGCATAGGCGTCGGAAATGTCCCGGGCCAGCGGGTCCATCGACCAGCCGTCGCCCGCGATGTGGTGGATCACCAGCACCAGGACGTGCTCGTCCGGGCCCACCGTGAACAGCACGGCCTTCACCGGTATCTCGGTCGCCAGGTCGAACGCGTACCCGGCAGCCCGGACCACTGCCGCCGCCAACGTCGGCTGCTCGTCGCTCCCTTGCGTGTCAAGCGTCGGCAGGTCGGTCATCTCCAGGAGCCGCTGGTACATGTCCTCCGTGCGCGCGACCGCCACGACGTCCAGGTCCCAGGACAGCTCGGCCACGTCCAGGATGCGCTGGTGCGGCTGACCGTTCTCGCTGGGCAGCACCGTCCGCAGCGCCTCGTGCCGGCCGAGTACGTCCCGAAGTGCGCCGGCCAGGGCGTCCTGGTCGAGCTCGCCGGACAGCTTGAGGACCAGCGGCGCGTTGTAGGTGGCACTCTGCCCCTCGATCTGCCCGAGGAACCAGAGGCGCTGCTGGGCGAAGGAGAGCGGCAGCCGCTCCGGCCTCTCCCCTGCTGCCAACGCGATCCGGGCCGCTCCTCCCTGCGCCAGCCGGGCGGCGAGCCCCGCCACCGTCGGTGCTTCGAAGACCTGGGCGATCTCGGCCTCGAGGCCCAGCAGCGTGCGGATCCGGCTCACCAGCCGGGTCGCCAGCAGCGAGTGACCGCCGAGCTCGAAGAAGTTGTCGTCCACCCCGACGCTGTCCACGCCGAGGACCTCCGCGAACGCCCCGCACAGGATCTCCTCCTGCACCGTGGCCGCCCCACGACCCGTCGTCGCCACATACGCCGGCGCGGGAAGGGCCCTGCGGTCCACCTTCCCGTTGACCGTCAACGGCATCGCGTCGAGCATGACGACCGCCGAGGGCACCATGTACTCCGGCAGCCGACTGGCAACGAACTCCCGTAGCACGGTGGGCAGATCGATGGCCTCACTGTCCTCGGCCACCACGTAGGCGACCAGGCGCTTGTCACCCGGGACGTCCTCACGCACGACCATCGCGACCTGCTGAACCTGCGGGTGCGCGGCCACCACCGCCTGCACCTCACCCGGCTCGATCCGGAACC
>NZ_BAAALF010000487.1:0-1167 GCF_039528135.1 Kitasatospora nipponensis
CAGGACGCGAGGGCGGGATGGCGGACCTCGGTTCGGCCGCCGGTGCCTTCCCCAGCCCATCCGTGCGGGTCGGGTTCGTGGCGAGGGCGGCAGCGTGGAGCGCGGACCGGTGGGTGGTGAAACCCCGGTCGTTCTCGTGCCGTGCTGCTTCTGTCGGAGCCGACTCGGGTTGGGTGGCGGCCTCCGCGAGCTGCGGCTGCACGGCTACCTGAAGGTCACCCGCCCGATGCAACGCCGCTGTGGCCCGGGCGAGTTTGCCGAACGCTTCACCACGGTCGGTGGCGGCAGGCAGGGTGTAGACGTCCAGCGCGTGCTGGAAGCGCCAGCCGTGCGCTTCGAGGACCGCTCCACCGCGTTCGACGGCGTTGATCGTGTCAGCGGTGGCGGCTACGACGCCGAGGCTCGGGTGCTCGGCGAACGCGATGTCAGGCTCGTTGCGTCCGTTGCTCATCCACCGAGTGGATGCCGGTTCCGGGTCGAGGTCGTTGTCGGCGTGCACGGTGTAGCCGGCATGGCGGAGCATGTCGACTGCAGTGGTTGCGCGGGCCTGTCCGGCGAGATGCTGGTCTGACAGCGCGTACGTGACTTCGCTGTCGAGGACGCGGTGGAATCCCAGGCGTTCCAGTATCCAATCAGCGCCGACGAGTTGGCGCGGGTTGGCTGCGCAGATCCCGAGTTCGGGGTCGCGGCCGATGACGATGTCCGGTCGGGCATGGTCGAACGTGGTGTTGTCGGGCATGGGAGGTCCATCCGAGGGGCGGGGGATTGGGGAAGGTCGCGGGATGGGACCGGGATCTGCTGGTGCGGTTCAACGTGAGGTCTCCAATTCGTAATTCGTGAATTTCCTTGATTTCTCAGGTCATTCGGGCATCGGTGTCGAAGAGCGCCTTCTCTGCGGGGTGCAGGATGTGCTGCACGATGAAGCTCCGCCCGGCGACCTTCCACAGCCCGCGCCCTCGGGTGAGTGCGGACACCGCCTGGGTCTCGACACCGGTCAGCCCGAGTAGGGAGGCGGCGGTGGCGAGTTGGTCGCTCTCCTGGCGGTAGATGATGCGCGTACTGCAGTCGGCGAGCAGGCCCTCGGCCAGGACCCGGCCGCGGGAGCCGACGTCGCCGGCGGACAGCAGGTCGGACAGGCGGTGGATCACCATCAGGTTGGCGATGCCC
>NZ_BAAALF010000488.1:0-1167 GCF_039528135.1 Kitasatospora nipponensis
TCTCCCCAAGACCAGGCTGTTGTGATCGCAGACGGGCTCAGCCCCGTTCAGGAGCGCTGCGTCCTGGCCCACGAAATCGAGCACATCCTCGCCGGTGACTCCAGTTGCGCCGGCGAGCGGGGCCTCCGCGCCGAGCGCTCCGCCGACCAACGTGCGGCGCGAAAGCTGATCGCGCTGTCTGACTTCTGCGCAGCTCGGCAGTGGGCGACCAGCGAGCAGGAGCTCGCGGCCGAACTCAACGTCACCACCTGGGCCTTGCGGGCCCGGATCGCAGATCTGGAGGGGGCAGACCAGTGGCTGGATACATCGAAGATCGCTGGCTGAATAAGCTCAAGGACGCCACGACGGGGAGGCGTGAGCGAACGGAGCGCTGGGGGAAGGGGAAGCGATACAAGGTCTCGGGCATCCCTGGTGTACGGGGCCGGAGCTTTGAGGTCCTGGAGGACGCGAAGACGTGGCTGGCTCAGGCTCAAACTGACGCCAGGCGAGCGGAGTTCGTGGACCCGCGCCGTGGTGACATGACGCTCTCGGAGTACGTGCGCACTCAGTTCTTGCCCGGACGTACGGACAAGCTCACCACCTACACGACCATGGAGAGCAAGGTCCGTAACCACATCCTCGGGCTGCCAATCGGCTCGCTCTCACTGCGACGGATCGATGCGGCCGCGCTTCGGATGTGGAAGGCGGAGTTGCTGACCCGGGTGGACGTGGCCACGGCCGAGGTGATCTGGACCCACCTCTCCACCATCTTTCAGGCCGCCGTGGACGACACCCGTCTTCTTCGAAACCCGTGCCGGGTCCACGCCAGCGTGAGGCCCCCGAAGACGAAGGAGAAGAAGGTCCGGGCCTGGTCCCGCCAGATAGTGGATGCCGTCCGGACCGGAGTGCAGCCGCGGTACCGGATCGCTGTCGACCTCGGGGTAGGCGCCGGCCTCCGGCAGGGCGAGGTGCTCGGGCTGGCCGAGGAGGACATCGACTTCGACCGGATGGTCATACACGTGCGACGCCAGTTGCGGGCCACCAACTCCGGCGCCTTCTACTTCTGCCTGCCCAAGGGTGACAAGACCCGCACCGTACAGCTCACGCCCAACCTCGCGGCCCGCCTGCGGGACCACATCGCTGCATTCCCGCCTAAGGTCGTGGAGCTGCCGTGGGATAACCCAGAGG
>NZ_BAAALF010000489.1:0-1165 GCF_039528135.1 Kitasatospora nipponensis
CGTGCTCGGCCAGCTGGATCTCCTTGCGACCGAACGGCGCCAGGGAGAGATCGGCCACCTTGAAATCGGTCAGGTTCGGGCGCGTCACAGCAACTCCTTGATAGTGGTCGTCGGCAGGGCGGGGGCCGCGAAGCGCCGCAGGCGCAGGTCGCGGTGGATCTCCAACGTCGCGTTGGAGCGGTTGAGGGTGATGTAGTGCAGTCCGGGGGCGCCCTCGTCCAGCAGGCGGGCGGCCAGGTCGGTGGCGTGCGCCACCCCGATCCGGTGCCCGGCCGCCGGGTCGTGCTCGGCGGCGGTGAGCCGGGCGGCCAGGTCGTCGGGGAAGGTCGCGTTGCTCAGCTCGGCGAAGCGCTTGATCTGGCGCGCGTCGGTGGCCGGCATGATCGCCGGGATGATCGGGACGGTGCAGCCGGCGGCCACCACCCGGTCGCGCAGCCGCAGGTAGTCCTCGGCCCGGAAGAACATCTGGGTGATGGCGTAGTCCGCCCCCGCCCGGCACTTGGCCACGAAGTGCCTGATGTCGCTCTCCCAGTCGGGCGAGCGCGGGTGGCGCTCCGGGAAGGCGGCCACCCCGATGCTGAACTGACCCAGCTCGCGCACGAGTTCGATCAGCTCGCTGGCGTGCCGCAGTCCCTGGGGGTGGGCCGTCCAGGGTCCCTGCGGGTCACCCGGCGGGTCGCCGCGCAGGGCGAGGATGTCGCGCACCCCGGCGTCCGAGTACTGGCCGACGATCCGGCGCAGCTCGGCCACCGAGTGGCCCACCGCCGTCAGGTGGGCCACCACCCGCAGCGTGGTGTGGGTGGCGATCCGCTCGGTGGCGGCGATGGTGCGCTCGCGGGAGGAACCGCCGGCGCCGTAGGTGACGGAGACGAAGGACGGCGAGACGGCCTCGACCCGGCGGATCGAGTCCCACAGCGCCCGGTCACCGGCCGGCGACTTGGCCGGGAAGAACTCGAAGGAGAACGAGGGGAGGCCGGACGCCAGGACCTCCCGGGGCCCTGGTCGGTACTGTCGGAGCAGAACGCTCTGCTGGGTGGTCATCTCCGGCCTCCTCGGCTGGTGCGCTGGCCCGCAGCGATGCGGGGCCCGGTCAACGGGCGTTGAAGTAGGTCGCCTCGGGGTGGTGGATGACGATGGCGTCGGTGGACTGCTCGGGGTGGAGCTG
>NZ_BAAALF010000490.1:0-532 GCF_039528135.1 Kitasatospora nipponensis
ATCGAGGGTACGGACCCCGACGTCGCGCGGGTGGCCGATCGTGAGGTGCTGCTCAAGCTGCTGTATCCGCCGATCGCCGCGCTCAACCAGCTGGTGCAGCGGGACGGGGAGAAGTTCAACGCGGCGCTGGCTCGTGGGCTGGAACTGCACCGGGAGTACTGGACGGCGGACGAGGACCGGGTGGAGGACTCCAACGGGTTCGTCTCGCTGCCCTTGTTGGCGATCGCCTGCCTGGCGCACGATTCCGGGCTGCCGGTCGAGGTGCAGTCTGACTACCTGCCGAAGCACCTGCTGCTGCGTAGTTGGGTCGGGGAGTATGACACCTGAGAGCTCTGCCGCCCGCGAGTCACGATGGTGAGTGCGGTGCGGCGCGTTGATGTCGATGATCCGATGGTCGGCATGGATACGGGGCTGCGGCTGACCTACGACGGCGAGCCGTTCACGGGTGAGGTGGTGGAAGGGGCGCTGGACGACCCGCTCTCACTGGAGACGTACCGCGATGGGTGGCTCAACGGCCCGTGGCGGGTTGTGT
>NZ_BAAALF010000490.1:542-1141 GCF_039528135.1 Kitasatospora nipponensis
GCAGGGTGGTCTCGCCGGTGAGGCTCTGCCCTGGCATCCCAACGGGCGGCTAGAGTCCCGGCGGCTGTTCACGGATACCAGCACGGAAGTGGCCGGCTACGCGTGGGACCAGGACGGTCGGGAGACCCGAAGCTGGCAGGCCGAGGTTTGAGCAGCGAACTCGGGCGCGCTGGAGCAAGCGCCGGCCGCTGATTGGCTCAAGGTTTTGGTGGACGCCGACACGGTGGTCGAGGGACTCGTCGGATCGGTGTTCGGGCTGGTGATGCTGTGTCAGGGGGCGGAGTCGGTGGAACTCGGTGGCGTCGATCCGGAGCGATGGATCACCGAGCGAGGAGGCGAGGTCCGGGTGCTTCAGCCCCGGCGAACGCGGCCGAGGGGCTGAGGCGGGGCGGAGCGCGATCGGCTCGCTCTGAGCTGGGACATAATCCGGCGTATGACTGTCGTGATCGATCCCCAGAGCGTCGTGGAACGCCAGCTCGATGCCTACAACGCCCATGACCTCGATGCCTTCGTGGCCACCTACGCCCAGAACGTGGTGGTCCACCGCCGCGACGGCTCGCTGTGGGAGGGCTCGGAGGCGCTGCGTGATGCCTACCGTG
>NZ_BAAALF010000491.1:0-1124 GCF_039528135.1 Kitasatospora nipponensis
GCTGCGCACGGTCTTCGCCGCGGACGAGAACGGCGAGCCCTACCAGCGGATCCTGAACCTGGACGAGCTGGACTGGGAGCTGGAGACGTCCGAGGTGGAGCCTGCGGACCTGGCCAGCGCCGTGGCACGAGTGGCGACCTACGCGTTCGACCTGGCAACGGAGATCCCGTTCCGGGCGGCGTTGTTCACTGTCGGCTCCGATGAGGCGGCACTGGTCGTGTCGATCCATCACATTGCTGCTGACGGCTGGTCGATGGGACCCCTGGCTGCCGATCTCTCGGCCGCCTATGCGGCCCGACGGGAGGGGCGCCGGCCTGAGTGGGCTCCGCTGCCGGTCCAGTACGCGGACTACGCCCTCTGGCAGCAGGAGCTGCTTGGCGATGCGCAGGACCCGGAGAGCATGGGCTCACGCCAGGTGGCCTACTGGCGCGATCAGCTGGCCGATGCGCCGGAGGAGCTGGGGCTGCCGTTCGACCGGCCTCGTCCGGCGGTGGCGAGCCACCAGGGACACCGGGTGCCGCTGGAGGTACCGGCGGAGGTCCACGCGAAGCTCACGGAGTTGGCGCGGGCCGAGGGCGTGACGACGTTCATGCTGCTGCACACGGCACTCGCCACCCTGTTCTCCCGGCTGGGTGCGGGTACCGACATTCCGATCGGCTCGGCGATCGCGGGTCGCACCGACGAGGCGCTGGACGGCCTGATCGGGTGCTTCGTCAACTCACTGGTGATTCGCACCGACCTGTCCGGTGATCCGACGTTCCGGCAGACGCTCTCCCGGGTGCGCGAGACCAGCCTGTCGGCGTTCGCCAACCAGGACGTGCCGTTCGAGAAGCTGGTGGAGGAGATTGCACCCTCGCGGTCAATGGCGCGCCACCCGCTCTTCCAGGTCGTCCTCACCGTGCTCAACACGATCGAGGCCAAGCTGGATCTTCCCGGCGTGCGTGGCGGCGGGATCGGGACCGGCAGGGTCGCGGCCAAGTTCGACCTGGATGTCCTGGTGGCGGAGGTGTTCGACTCCGAGGGTCGGCCGGCGGGTCTGCGGGGTGGTGTGACGGCGGCGGCGGATCTCTTCGATCCGGAGACGGCCGCTCGGATCACGGCCGGGTTCGTGCGGGTGCTCGGCC
>NZ_BAAALF010000492.1:0-1124 GCF_039528135.1 Kitasatospora nipponensis
CGATGAACGTCACGGTCACCGAGCCCACCGCGGCCGGCTTCCTGACGGTCTATCCGGCCGGTTCGCCGCGTCCGGTGGCGTCCAACCTCAACTGGACGGCTGGGCAGACCGTGCCGAACCAGGTCGTGGTGCCGGTCCGGGACGACAAGGTCCTCTTCTACAACGGGAGTGGGGGCACCGTGCACCTGGTGGTCGACCTGTTCGGCTACGAGGCGTACTGAGCAACTGCCCTGCGTAACGCCGCCGGCCTTCGGTGCCCCCTGGTCCGCAGTCGAAGCAGTGTGCGATGATCCGTCCGAAGTTCGTGGGGAAACCGGCTGATGCCGATTTCAAGTACAGGTCGTGGGCGCCGAGTTGGCGCTCTCGGGGGACATCCTGACGACGCACCCTCAGGTGGGGGGAAGTCGCTTCTTCGGAGGTACGCCATCAGAACTCTTACAGCGGCATTCACGGGGGCTGTCCTGCTGCTCGGCGCGGTGAGTCTGCCCGCGCTCGGGGCCGGTACGGCGGTGGCGGCGAGCGCCACGCTCTACGTCAACAAGCTCAACGGGAACTGTTCGGACGCGGGCACCGGAACACTGGAGCAGCCGTACTGCACCGTCTCGGCCGCGGCGGCCAAGGTGGAGACGGGACAGACGGTGCTCATCGGAGCGGGCGAGTACCGGGAGTCCGTCACACTGACCCGCTCCGGCACCGTCGAGGCACCGATCACCTTCATCGGCGCGGGTGGTCCGGGCGCCGGGTACCGCGCCCCGCAGACCGAGATCGGCTTCTGGCGGTTCGAGGGCATGCCGCCCGCGTTCACGCTCAGCGGGGTGAGTCACGTCCGGATCAGCGGGGTCGAACTGCTCGGGTACCACGAGTCGGTGGTGATCGACGGCGGCACCGAGGTGAACCTGTCCGGCAATCTGCTCACCGGTCTGATCGGCGAAGACCCACGGGTCCGGGTCACCGGCGCGGCCCGGAACGTCACGCTGGCCCGGAACGCCTCAGGGGAGCGCAGCGGCCTGGTGGTGCTGGAACCGGGAGTCCGGGACACGGTCGTCTCGACCAACCTGATCGCCGCCGGTGGGCATCCCGGCATCGTGGCCGACGGAGCCCCGGGCACGGTGATCGTGGCCAAC
>NZ_BAAALF010000493.1:0-1123 GCF_039528135.1 Kitasatospora nipponensis
TCGCACGGAGGTCCAGTGCATGGGTGTTCGCCCCGGGCACCCGTAGCCAGGCGGTGACCTGACGCTCCTTCTTCTCCACCGCCACTTGCCGGAACTCCTTCGGCGAGAGCTTGGTGAGCCGCTGGAGCACGGTGTCGGTGTACACCTGCTCGGAGAGAATCACCGCCAGGCAGGACTCCGGCGCCGCGATCAGCGCCTGCCTGAGCGGGTCGCTGTCCACCAGCCGGCTCACCAGCACCACTCCGTGGCCGGCATAGCCGTTGTCGGCCGGGTGGGCCGTGCCGAAGTGGACGGCCAGTCGCAGCCGGAGCCAGTGCTCGGGCCGGACCCGGTGATTATGGCGCTCCAGGACGGCTTGTAGTTCGGCCACGTAGTCGTCGACCACCTTTGCCTCGGAGACCCCATCCGGCAGAATGGCCAGCTCGCCGTCCCCCGCCCCCTGCCTGATCCAGGCCGTACGGTCGAATCCGACCGCCTCCGCCGCTTCGTCGAGTATCCGGACCAGGGCCCGCTGGATGTCGAACTGGGACCGCTCGTCCTCCTGCCCGTAGCCCTTGACGTCAGCGGAGAGCAGCAGCCGACGGGGACCTCCTTGAAACCTGCTCAACTCCGTTCAGCCTTCCTTGCGGTGGTGTACGTGGTGAGTCGCCAGTGTGGAGCGCGGGGGCAGCAGACATCCCGGATCGATACGGATTCCCCCCGGTCGATCGCGCTCTGAGCGAGTGACCATGCTCACACAGCGGATCACGGATTCGTCCGGGGTCTCCATTTCGTTACCGAGTTCCCATGGAGATACGAACATCCGAACCAAGGGGGGGCTTTGACGGATCGTCAAATCGACATGGAGTCACATCCGGAGCCGTCCGCGCTCACTGTCGCGCTCAGCGCCCTGACCGCGTTCCAGGGGTACGTGCAGCAGGCCGACAGCAAGGTCAACACCTTGCTGGTGGTGCACACCGGCGGAGTGGTCGCGGTGGTCAGCGCGCTCGCGGGGCGCGACGCACCGGTGCGCTTCCCGCTGCCGACCCTGTTGGTGATGGCCGGGTTCGCGATCGCCTTCCTGCTCTCCGGCTTCCACGTCCTGCAGGCGCTGCGGCCCAGGCTCGATCCACCCGTCCCACCC
>NZ_BAAALF010000494.1:0-1121 GCF_039528135.1 Kitasatospora nipponensis
ACCTCTTCCAACTAGGGGTGTAGGCCCGAGAGACCGCCGCGCGACCGGCCAAGGAAGGCGCGGCGGTCTCGTCATGTCTGGGCCCGACCACTCGTACGAGTAGCCATGGATCCCGGCTCGCCCAAGGTGGGCGGGCCGGTCACCAAAGTGACTCGTTCGTTGATCAGCACACTGTTCAGTTCTCAAGGAACTGCGATCACGACAGCCCGTGGGCGTGCGGCAAAGCCGCCTTCCCCGACAACCGTCAGTCGCATTTGCGCAGTTCAGGCCAGCCCAAAGAAGGGTCAGCAGTTCGTCTGCCTCATCATGCGAGACATGTTGAACATGTCTCTTACGATGACGTGGAGTCGACGCTGCGTCAAGTCCTTCGGTGTTTTCGCTGGCGAGTCTCTCGACCGCGCACATCTAGATTCGCCTGTTGGGGCCTGTCGAGATACGGCGCCACTGGACGGCTTCGATCCGGCTTCGCTACCGTCAAGTCGTCCCGCATCGTCCAAGCGCCACAACTTCGTCCAGGGGAGGGCGAGATGGCTAATGAACGACTCCGAGGCGCCATCCTGGCCAGCGGCTTGACGGTCGAACAGATCGCCGTCCAGCTCGGGGTGAGCGCCCGCACGGTAGAGCGCTGGGTCGAGGCCAAGGGTGAGCGCCGGCCGTACCAACGCTTCCAGTACGCCCTCGCGCAGCTTCTGCAGTGCGACCTGTCGAAAATCTGGCCGGGCGAACAGACCACGAGTGCGACCACCGAGGCGGGGAGGGCCGAGCTCGTCACGGTGTACCCACACCGGGCTGGAGTGCCTAAGGAGCTGTGGACCTCGCTCTATGCCGAGGCGACCACGCACTTCGACCTGGTGGTCTACTCGGGCTTCTGGCTTTCCGAAGACCCGATGTTCTTTCGCCTGATCCGAGAGAAGGCCCAGGCCGGGGTACCGGTCAGGCTCATGCTGGGGGATCCCGATTCAGTCTGTGTGGCCCAGCGCGGCCAGGACGAAGGGATCGGTGCTGCAATGGCAAGCAAGATCCGGAACGCGCTGGCGAACTACGCGCCGCTGTTCGGCGTGCCAGGGGTCGAGTTCCGACTTCACGCCACCACGCTCTACAACTCCTTGTACCGCGCCGAC
>NZ_BAAALF010000495.1:0-1117 GCF_039528135.1 Kitasatospora nipponensis
CCCGTTCCGGTCGGTGTCCAGCTTCTCGAAGGCGAACCGCGCCGCCGCCTCGGACGAGCCGAACGCCCGCTGGAAGTCCCAGAACTCGTCCGCCGAGATCGTCCCGTCGTCGTTCCGGTCCATCAGCCGGAAGACCGCCAGCGCCATCGGCCGCAGCACGGCGTCGAACGCCCCCGGCGCCTCCGCCAGCAGCCGCATCCCGGCCGGGTACTCGTGCCGCTGGATCTTCCGGTCCCGGTTGGTGTCCAGATCCGCGACCAGTGCCCGCCACCACCCCTGGGACGCCGTCAGCATCGCGACCGCCTTCGGTGAGTCGAAGTCCTGACCCGAGGCGGAGATCGTCCGAGCGGCGAGCCCGAGCACGTCCGAGGCGTCGATCAGCCCGTTCCGGTCCAGGTCGATCTGTCCGAAGTTCAGGTCGATCTTCCGGTCGAGTGCATCGGGGCTGGCTGCGATGGTCATCGGGGACCTCCGGGGAAAGCCCCGGTTTGAGCCGGGGGAGGGAACGGATTGCCTGCGGAGCAGGTCGGGGAGCGGTGTTTCGCCGTCAGGGCGAACCGTCGTGCGGGTGCCCGCAGGTGGTTGTCAGTGCCCGCCGCCAGGTTGATCGTGTGCATCTTCGGTACTCGTATCGTAGCTATCCGACGGTGGGTCAGCGGCGGTCGCTGGGCCGTACGTTCGGGTGCACACGGGTGGTGTTCATCGACAACCCGCGCTTCCTGCGCAAGGCCGAGAAGCGGTTGAAGACCTTGCAGCGGGCACTGTCCCGTAAGGCCAAGGGGTCGAAGAACCGGGCGAAGGCCCGCAGGAAGGTCGCCAGGGCTCATGCCAAGGTGGCCGACACCCGACTGGACTGGCAGCACAAGCAGACGACCCGGTTGATCCGTGAGAACCAAGCGGTGTACCTGGAAGACCTGAACGTGCGCGGCCTCGCCCGGACCTGGCTGGCCAAGTCCGTCCACGACGCAGGGTGGTCCACCTTCCGCCGTCTGCTCACCGAGAAAGCCGCTCGGTACGGCAGGCACGTCGGCGTGATCGGACGGTTTGAACCCACCTCGCAGGTGTGCTCCGCGTGCGGGGTCCTGGACGGACCCAAGCCCCTCGCGGTCCGCGAGTG
>NZ_BAAALF010000496.1:0-1109 GCF_039528135.1 Kitasatospora nipponensis
ATCAGGTACCCGATCCGGCCGTCCTCGCCAATCATTTCGAACCGGCACGAGCCGGCGTCGCGCACCAGGAGGGCGGGCGCCACCCAGCCCGGGTTTTCGGCGAGGTACAAGCCGAAGCCCTTGGCGTGGCGCAGGTCCACACGGCGGTTGTCAGGGTCGACCTTGTCGGGGTCGGGGATGGGGAGGATGACGGACAGCTCCGACAGGGGAACGCGGGTGCTGTAGACGGTCCGGCCGCCCTGGGTGGTCCTGATCGCTAGGTAGGTGGACTCCTTACGGCTCAGCGTCAGGCGCCGGGGATCCACGTTGATGTCCGGCGTGCCGGTGAAGGTTTCGGTCACAGCAAGCCCATCTTTTGCGGCCGGTAACGGTTGCCAGCCTCGAATGGGGCGCAACCGTAGCAGGATTGCTGACTAAGCATCAAATCTACTGGTAGTCCTAGAAGTTAAGCGCTTACTGTGCCTGTGGGACCCGCTAAGCTGAGGGCCGCGCCGGTCCACCGGCGCTGCACGGCGTGCCCCGGTCAGCGACGCCGCCGACGCCATTGCCCCGTTCGGCGAGAAGTACGGCGACACCGTGCGCATCGTCGACTTCTCCCGCGAGCTGTGCGGCGGAACCGACGTCGCCACGGCTTCCAGGTCGGCGCCTTCCGCCTGCTCAGCGAATCCTCAGTTGGCTCCAACCTCCGCCGCATCGAAGCCTTCGCCGGCCACGGCACCCTCCGCCACTACGACACCGAGCGCCGTCGGCTCGAAGAGGTCTCCACACTCCTCGGCACACGCCCGAAGAATGCCCCAGAGGCCCTGCGCAAGCGCCCCGACGCCCTAGCCACCACGCAGCGGGAACTCGTCCGCCTGCGCGGGGCCGAACTACGGAGCCAAGTGGGACAGCTCGTCTTGGGCCCCACCAGGCAGCTGGGGCCGGATCGTCTCGCAGCGGGTCATGGGGCTGGGTGCGGACGACCTCCGCGTCCTCGCGCCTCTGGAGGCCGCCCACCTCCGCAACGACCGAGCCGTGATTCTCGGGACCGAACACGACGGCAAGGCCCTGCTCATCGCCGCCATCACGCCCAGGATCGTCAGTGACGGAGCCGAGACCAGTAAGATCCT
>NZ_BAAALF010000497.1:0-1108 GCF_039528135.1 Kitasatospora nipponensis
ATCGATCCGCTCGCGCGCCGTCAACTTCCCCTTGGCGTGCTGCGCCTCGGTCGCCCTCTCATCCGGACCGCGCCGAACCTGCTCGCGCAGCTCCAGCAACTCCTCGACCCGCTCCACAGCGGTCATAGGTCCCCTCCGATTCACCCGAGCGCTACGGGGCCGTACCCCGCAGTGCCGTCGGCCGGCCAGGTCGATGGCTGCGGTCACGCTGGGAGAGCCACCTCGTGGGCTCCTGGAGGACTACTCGACAATCCCCCGTCCAGGGCGATTTTCGACTCATCGAATGATCGTGACTTCTTCATGTCACAGCGATGAGCGAGGCACTGGTCAAGGATCGCTCAAGTCTCGTTTACTCCTTGCCTGAGCCCGGCTCCAGCATGCACCCCATCGCGGCCCGAGAACGGCCGGAGTAACGGAGGCACGAGCATGTCGATCGACCAGGACTGGCGTTTCGCCGAACTGATCGTGCGCTCATGGACCGAACCCGATCTGAGGAGTCGCTACCAGGCGAACCCGTCCGAGGTACTGGCCGAGGCCGGCATCACCGCCGCCCCCGGCGAAGCACTGCCCGCCCTGCCGGCCGGTGAGGACCTGGAGGTCGTGATCGACCTCTTCGAGACCCTGCCGGACCAGCCCCCGGCCACCGGCTTCTGTCTGAGCATCAAGGACCACGAACCCACCGCCTTCTGCCTGAGCATCCGCGACCACGAGCCCGCCGCCTTCTGCCTGAGCATCAAGGACCACGAGCCGCAGGCGCTGGACACCTGCCTCGACGCACGCGCCGCCGTCACCGGAAGCGGGGCGCTGGCGATATGACGGACCGCGGGGGGAGGGGGCCGGCACCTCTGATCGGCTTCAAGTCGCACCTGCGCCCGGAGGTGATCCCCGGCGACGCCGTCTACCTGATGTCCGAGCACGGCGTGGTCGCGGTCCGCGGTCCGCACATGGCCGCCCTGGCTCCGCTGCTGGACGGCACCCGCGACCTGCCCGCGCTGCTGCGTGAGGCCGCACCCGCCGTTCCCCCCGCGCAGGTCGCCCAGCTGGTGGGTCAGTTGACCCGCGGCGGGCTGCTGGACCACCGCCCGCCCGCGGCCGCCCGCCGCACCAT
>NZ_BAAALF010000498.1:0-1102 GCF_039528135.1 Kitasatospora nipponensis
CCACCGGCGAGTGGTACACCTGGCGGCTCCAGGCCGACCGCCGGCACCCGGTGCTGTTCGACCACCCGGTCGACCACGTGCCGGGCATGGTGATCGTCGAGGCGATGCGGCAGGCCGCGAACAGCGTCGCCGGCGTGGCCGCGGTGGCCCCGTTCGAGATGGACACCAATTTCATCCGTTACGCGGAACTGCACCTGCCGGTATTCGTCCGGGCATTCCCCGGGCCGATCGGCCCGAACGGCGAGCTGAGCGTCCGGGTCACCGTCGAACAGGACGGAGTCTCGGTCGCCACCGGCCAGTTGATGACCCGCCAGATCGTCCGGGAGGAATCCCGGGAGGAATTGCTCGCGGTCCAGAAGGTCGGCTGACGGTGGGACACCCCAAAGGTGTGCTGATCACCGGCGGCACCGGATTCATCGGAAGTCGGGTGCTCGGTCTGATCGCGGCCGAGACGACACCGGACGCTCCGGTCAAAGTGCTGACGAATCGTCGCTCCCTTCCACTGGCCGAATTAGGCACCGTGCAACCGTTCCACGGCAATCTCGCCGACGCCGCCTCCCTGTACGGCGCCTGCGAAGGTGTGGACACGGTCGTTCATCTCGCGTCACAGATCGGTGGTGACCCGGATTCCCTGCGCCGGGTGAACCAGCTGGGTACCGAGGCACTGCTCGCCGAAGCCGCCAGGGCGGGGGTTCGGCGAGTGCTCTACCTCAGTACTACAGCGGTCTACCGGGACGGCGTACACCGGAACTTGACGGAGTATCAGCCGGATCTGGTGCCCGGATCGGAGACCAGCAGGACCAGGCTGGCGGCCGAACGGGCGGTGCTCGCGGCGGGCGGTGTGGTGATCAGGCCGCACCTGGTCTACGGGACGGGTGACACCTGGGTCGTCCCGGCGGTGGTGGATCTGCTGGACCGGCTGCCGCACTGGATCGACGGCGGGCGGGCCAGGATGTCGGCCAACGCGGTGGAGGACCTGGCCCGGCCGATCGCGGCGCTGGCCCGGCAGTGCTGGGAGCCCGTGCCGGGCGGGCAGGTCTACCACGCGAGTCACCCGGAGCGCGTCGTCATGCGGGAGTTGGTGACCCGGGTCTGTGAGGCC
>NZ_BAAALF010000499.1:0-1098 GCF_039528135.1 Kitasatospora nipponensis
CGTCGCATCGTCGAGCCTTTCCGCCGTGGTCTGCTGCACCCGCTTGAGCCGGTCGTCCCGGTCTGCCGCGTCCAGAGCACGCCGCATGGCCTTCCGGGCGGTCACCACCTCCTGGCGAGCGGCTTCGCGGATCTCGACTGGCAGGTGGCGGGCCGACTCTGCGGCCTTGGCCTGCAGGATGCGGTCCGTGACGCTCCGGGCCTGCACCACAAATCCGGAAGGAGCCGCCACTGAGACGCTCAGACCCGCGATCGCGATAGGCGCAGCGTCCGGGCGAGCGCCATTCTGAGAGAAGCTCTCGGGGAGCACCTTGTCCAGGTAGTCCCCCTGAAAGCCGTCACTGATCAGCCGGGTCCTTGTCTTCGCGAAGTCGAGAACGATGGCAGCCATCCTGTTCTCCTTGATCTGCTCGGCCATCTCCCGGCTGGTGGCCTCTGCCTTGACGTAGTTCCGGTGCAGCTCCTTGAGGTTCTCCTGGTGACCCTCAAAGTCGGCGAGACTCAGCTGAACTCCCTCAGGCGTCCGACTGCGCGTGATCATCTCCTGGATCACCCCGAGGATCCAACGCTCTTGCCTGAACGTCTTGAGCTGGATATGGAAGGAGCGGGCAATATCGACCGCGGCCCTTCCGCTCAGCTCCTGCTCCTCCATTGCCAGGAGGCGGTTGATATAGGAGTAATCGCGCCTCTTGTCCGGTCGAAGCTGCAGCGCCAGCTCGACAGCATTGATGTCGTCCCAGGTGAATGACTGCGGCAGGACACCAACCCGGATCGACGGCCTGTTCAGGTTTCTCAGGGCGGCAGCACGGGTGTTGCCGTTCACCAGGATGCCCTCGTGGGTGATAAGCCCCGGCTCCTGCTGATCCACCGTCTCCAGACTGGCCCGCAGTGCTTCGAACTCAGGATCTGTTTCGTCCGGACTGGCCGGCTTGCCGACCAGCAGGCGGTGCAGGTACTGCTGGCTTTCATCAGCCCATGGCTGAGTCGCCAGACCCTCGGCAAGCACCGGGTCATGGGACATCTGCGCCCGGATCCGGTGAGTGGCGGGATTGTAGTAGAGGATCCGCAGCGGTACGTCAATCACTCCGACATGAAGCGG
>NZ_BAAALF010000500.1:0-1096 GCF_039528135.1 Kitasatospora nipponensis
GCTTGGATTAAAGGCATGGATCACCCCTCCTTCCCTGTCCGGCTCGCGGCCACCGCCGCTGCCATCGCCCTCTCCACCACCCTGCTGACCGCCTGCTCCACCGACAGCGCGGGCTCGGGAAAGGTCCGGATCGGCATCTCGGGGGCCAGCTCCGACTGGGACGTGCTCAAGCAGAAGGCCAAGGCCGAGGCCATCGAGATCGAGCTGGTCACCTTCGACGACTACGCCCTGCCGAACAAGGCGCTGGCGGCCGGCGACATCGAGCTCAACGCCTTCCAGCACCTGGCCTTCCTCAGTCAGTTCAACGCCAACAACGGCACCACCATCGTGCCGATCGGCGCCACCTCGGTCTCCCCGCTCGGGCTGTACTCGCTCAAGCACAAGAGCGTCGACCAGATCCCCGACGGCGCGAAGATCGCCGTCCCCAACGACCCGTCCAACCAGGGCCGGGCGCTGCGGGTACTGGAACAGGCCAAGCTGATCGAGCTGAAGGCCGACACCGGCCTGTACGGCACCCCGGAGTCGATCTCGGGCAACCCGAAGCACCTGACCATCGTGCCGGTGGACGCCCAGCAGACCCCGCGCAGCCTGCAGGACACCGCCGCCGCCGTGATCAACTCCGGCGTGGCGGGCCAGGCCGGGTACGAGGTCAAGCAGGCGATCTTCCGGGACGACCCGAAGAACCCGGGCACCCGCCCGTACGTCAACGTGATCGCGGCCCGGGCCACCGACCGGGACAACCCCACCTACCTGAAGATCGCCGAGCTCTACCACTCCCCCGAGGTACAGGCCGCCGCGG
Organism: Kitasatospora nipponensis; assembly: GCF_039528135.1. Classification (NCBI taxonomy): domain Bacteria; kingdom Bacillati; phylum Actinomycetota; class Actinomycetes; order Kitasatosporales; family Streptomycetaceae; genus Kitasatospora; species Kitasatospora nipponensis. The sequence continues at coordinate 800 of NZ_BAAALF010000500.1, forward strand.
CCGAGGAGTCCAAGGGCGCCAGCGTGCCCAGCGACCTCGACCGGCCCGCCCTGCAGGCCGAGTTGGACCGGCTGGCCAAGCAGGTGAAGGGCAGGTGATCGAGCTGGTCGAGGTCAGCAAGGAGTACGGGGACTTCCGCGCCCTGGACCGGGTCAGCCTGACCGTGCCGGACGGCGGGATCGTCGGCGTGATCGGCCCCAACGGCGCCGGCAAGAGCACCCTGATCCGGCTGATCAACCAGCTGGAACGGCCGACGGCCGGCTCGGTCCGGCTGAACGGGACCGAGCTGACCGGCCT
>NZ_BAAALF010000501.1:0-1092 GCF_039528135.1 Kitasatospora nipponensis
GTCCGGGTCGAACCAGTCGATCACCGGCCCCTCGGGCAGGTAGGCCAGGTAGCGCTTGAGCTTGGGCAGCTGGCGGTAGAGCACCAGCCCCACGCCCACGATCTTCTCCGAGTCCTCGTCCACCCAGCCGATCGACTCGGTGCGCCACTCCGCCTTGACCGCGCCCCAGGACGGCACCTGCATGTGGCTCGCCGACGGCAGGCTCCGGATGAAGGCGAGGTGCTCCTCGCGGGTGATCGTCCTCAGACGCAGGCTCATGCTCGGGATGCTCCTTGGAAGGCTGGTGGCTGGCGACGGACGGGGGACTTCGGCTGGTGTGACCCTATCGCCCGAATGGTCCGTTTCTGCGGGCCCGGATCCGGCGCGTTGACGGAACCCTAGGGCCGACGGGGACCGGACACGACGGCACGGACACGGCGAACGGCGCCCGCCCGGAGGGGAGCGCCGTTCACCGTGCGGGTGGTGCGCCGCTACCAGACCCCACCGAAGAGCCCGCCGTGCGCCAGGCCGATGCCGAGTCCGAAGGCCGACAGGGCCAGCGCGATCACCACCACGAACCGCTCGGCGGTGGTCGCCGAGATGAACTGGCCCCACAGGCCGGTGATGACGCCGGCCAGCCCGGTCCACGAGCTGAGCATGTGCAGGTTGTGCCAGTACGACGTAATGAAGGCCACCAGGCCGAGGACGACCGTGAGCCCCACCAGGGTGTTCTCCCTGGGGTGCGCGTGGCCGTCGGTGTTCAGGGTGAGAGCGGGGAAACGGCGGACGGTCTGTGCCATGGAACCCACCTCCAGCGGAGGGCGAGAGTGCGCGTGTAGCCGTTCTGCCCAGATTGCGCCGGTTGAGACCTGGCGGCAATCGATGGGCGTTTTGTTCGGCCGGACGGGTGTCAGGTAGGCTGTGCGGTCTGCACTGGTGTAGGTGTGCCCCCCGTCTGCCCGCAAGGGTTCCCGCCCCGACCGTAGGTCGGAAGCGGGTCGGTCGGGGCCGAGTGTCAGACCCGGCCACTACGGTGAACCGAGGTCGGCACGGCGCCAGTGCCGACGCTGCACAACCCTCCTGCCACGGAGAGACCGTGGCCGCTGAGTCCAA
>NZ_BAAALF010000502.1:0-1088 GCF_039528135.1 Kitasatospora nipponensis
TGACCGCGCCGGAGGCGACGACGGGGCGGAAGGCGGCCAGGTCGTACTCGTGCAGCACGCGCGGGCGCAGCGCGGAGGAGCTGGTGCAGCGGTCGTCCTCGTTGTTGTAGGCGAGGAAGTGCTTGAGCACCGGAGCGGTCCGCAGGTAGGTCGGGTGGTCGCCCGAGAGGCCCCGGCAGAACGCCTCGCCGACCCGGGCGGTGTGCACCGGATCCTCGGAGTAGCCCTCCTCGTTGCGGCCCCAGCGCGGGTCGCGCAGCAGGTTGAGCACCGGCGCCCAGGACTGGAGGGTGTTGGGGGCGCGGTCGGGGGGGGTCATGGGCGGGCGGTGGCGGTGGAAGGCGCGCAGTTCGACCGAGACCGCCTCGGCGACCCGGCGCACCAGGTTCTCGTCCCAGCTGGCGCCGAGGCCGACGGCCTGCGGGAAGACCGTGGCGAGCCCCAGCCAGGAGACGCCGTGCAGAGCTTCGCTGCCGGTGCGGAAGGAGTCAACTCCCAGGCGGGGCACGGCCGGTGCGTACTGGTGCAGCATCGCGAGCCGTTCGTCGAGCGTGAGCCGTTCGAGCAGGTCGTCGACGCGCTTGCGCAGCGGGAGCGCGGGATCAGGGAAAAGAGGCAGGTCAGCCGCGGACGCGGACAGGGAACTCACGTGGGACAACCCCTCAAGGCTGAGTGCTGTGGCCGTTCATCGAAGCGCTTCGACGCTGACATGAAGCCAGGAATGTGTCAACTGCCTTGGCAATGGCCAGTTTCGGATTTGTTCACGCTATTGCTGAACTCCTAACACGTCGTTAGTGTCGCCGAAACACGCAAGCGCTTCGACAGTTTCGATCGGAAGGCCGCTTCGCCATGAGAACCGAGATGAACCGCAGGACCTTCGTCAGTGCCGCTGTTTCGGTGGCGGGGGCCGCCGCGATGACGCCGCTGCTCTCCGCCTGTGGCGGAGGTGCGGACCGGAAGACCGGTGCGAACACCGAGGCGGGCCTCAAGTCGGCCCTGCCGGCCTATGTGCCCAGCACCTCCGGCAAGCCGGAGATCCCCTCCGTGGCCGGTGGCCCCGACGCGGCGACCGACCCCGCGTACCTCAG
>NZ_BAAALF010000503.1:0-1084 GCF_039528135.1 Kitasatospora nipponensis
GGTTCATGTTCCAGCCCGCGTCGAGCAGGGGGCGAAGGGCTGGATCTCCGGTGAAGGTCGACCCGGCGAGGTAGCGCGGGCTGACGTGGTACTCGCGCCACCGCTCGTCGTTCGGGTTGTACGGCACGGCTCCTCCATTGGGGTGCGGGTCAGGGGCGGTGGGGTGCGGTCGCGGTGGAGCCGGTGACGGCTCGGTGATGCCGAGTTCGGCTGGCTGGGCCGGGGTGCAAGTGGACCGAGGAGAGGTGCACGGGCAACGTCCACCAGGGGCTCGGGGACCTCGACCGTGAGGAGCTCGAAGACTGGCTGGGGCGGGATCTTGGGCGGCATTGTGCGGGTTCACCCTCCCGCCTCCATCTGGGCCAGGAGGGTGTGAGTGACAGGGTGGGCAGGCTGTCGGAGCCGGCGGTTGTCCACAGGGGGTCGCTCGCCTCGCTCCGGATGTACTGCGCGTCGGCCAGCAGGCCGTCGCAGACCTCGGCGCAGGCGTCCCGGATGCGTAAGCCGGCGAGCAGGACGGCGAGTTCGGCAGGGGAGGCGTGGGAGTGCTCGGAGATCACAACTGGACCCTTCGGGTGATCGGGGTGGTGGCGGCAGGCGGTGTGGTGGCCGGGGCCAGGGGCGTGTTGTCCCGGCCGTGCGGTGAGCGGGCCAGGGCTGACTGGGTGCGCAGGTCGGCGGCCGTGCGCGGCGCGCTGTTCGTGCGCTGCTGGGCGGTGCGGTAGACGGCGTAGTCCGCGCGAGGCCCGGCGGCGACGAGGAACACCTCCCGCTTGTGTTTGGAGTTGGTCGGTGCGTCGCGGAACTGCACGACCAGCCGGTGTGAGGCCCAGGTGCCGCCGACGCCGAGAATGACCTTGTGGAAGCCTTCGAGGCGGCCGTCCAGGCGGGTGGCGACCCGTTCCCCGTGGACGAGGTCCTGAAGGTGCAGCAGGGCCTGGTCACGGATGCCGTCGGGAAGTGCGCGAAGGTCGGCGATGGCGTCGGGGTGGGCGGCGAAGGCGAACTTGGCGCTGGTCACAGCGACCTCCGGTTGAACTGGAGCTGCGTCCAGACCGGGGCGGGGGCACGTTCGGTGGCCGCA
>NZ_BAAALF010000504.1:0-1083 GCF_039528135.1 Kitasatospora nipponensis
GTTGACGCCCTCACCCGGTCGGACAACTACGACGCAGCTCTGGAACATGCGACCGCGGCCCTTGATGTAGCCGGCGCAAGAAGTGCCGAACCGCATGCTCTTGCGATTGTTCACACCAAAAAGGCTGGAGTGCTTCATCTCAAGGGGGATCTCGGGTTGGCCATGGCGGAGCTAGATTTGTGCGATGAACTTATCGCCAGTGACTCTGGCGCAGAGAATCAGGGCTCTGTAATTGCTATCCGATCTAAGAAGGGAAAATTGGCTCGAGAAATGGGCGACCCTCGCCGTGCTATTGGCGAGCTTCTGCAGTGCATCGAGATGTCTTCAGACCTCGGATCAAAGGATGCGCTGGCTACGCTGTATTGCGGTCTCGCCTTGTCATATCTCGAAGCAGGCGACCTTCAGTCATCCCTGGAGTCATCCCTTGCCGCACTGGAAATCGATGGTGAGATATCCCATGACCCCGGAGCTGCTCGAGATTGGAATAATGCAGGCCTGGCTTGGCTCGCGTTGGGCATGTATGGCGATGCAGCCATGGCATTCCAAAAGTCAGTTGAAATCTACGGGCGCTTCAATGGCATGAATTCCCTAAATTCCCTCATTTCGGAAATGAATTTCGGGCGGGCGCTCATGGCCCAGGGGGAGTATGAGGATGCTCGCAGGACTCTAGAGAAGGTTCTCCATGCTCAGGAGTCCATTCTTGGGTTGACTCACCGGGATGTGGCGTCTACTCTCGTGAATCTTTCCAGTGCCTACAACTTCATCGGGCTCCACGGCAATGCAGTAAAGGCCGCCAAGCGGGCAGTATCAATCGATATATATGTTTATGGTGAGAATCATCCCGAGCTGATTGCAGACTACAACAATCTCGCTATGGCGTTGGCTGCCCTTGGCCAGATCAAGGCTGCTTCAAAGTGGCTGGGCGTCGCACTTTCAATTGCCAGGGGCGCCTATGGAACCTGTGACGCTCGTACTGCAAAATGCTTGCAGAATATCGGCGCCATGGAGGCTCTTTTGGGTAAGGTCTCGTCCCCTATATCGACCCTGGGAGAGTCCGTATCTGCTTTTCGTGGTTCTGTCCGG
>NZ_BAAALF010000505.1:0-1080 GCF_039528135.1 Kitasatospora nipponensis
CCCGCCGGGCCGACTCGCTCTGTCGCCGGGCGCTGGCGGCGGCCGTGTCCTGCTTCGGTACCAATCGCTTCCACGGTGTCACGTCGCCGTTCAGGCCGACGGCGGTATGTGTTAGACATGAGGGTTGTAGGCCCGTGTCCTCAAGACCGGGTCGAACCGGAACAGTTGATACCAGGGCAGAGAGTCGAGTCCTGGCTCCATGGGGGAGGACAGTCGTGAGCACGGGGAACGGCGGCGGTGCCGGCTACCGCGTCGAGGTCGACAACCTACGGGCGTTCGCGTCGCAGGTACGGGGGCTGCTGGACGAGTTCCAGGCACGTGCGGACGGCAGCCGGACGCACGGGCAGAGCGGGGTCGGGCGGGCGGCCTTCGGGACGTTTCCTGAGGCGCAGGCGCTGTTCGACAAGTACGAGGTCATGCGGGACAGCCTTCGGGGCGTCATGGACTTCCTGCAGAACGCCATCGACGAGGCCCAGCGTAAGGCTGATCTCACCGCGGCCAACTACGAAGAGCAGGAGAGCGAAACCGTCCACAGCCTGAAGGTCAACTCGGATGGCTGGTCGGTAGGGAGCGCCACGCCTGCTGTCTACACCTCGCCCGCATCGCGTTCCGGTGCCAGGCAACCCAGTCCGACGGCACCTGCGGGCGCGACTCCGGTCGGTAGCGGTGAGCCTCAAGCGACATGGTGAGCACTCGAGGACCTAGGACTTCGCAGCGGACAGGAGGCACCTACTCATGAGCGATTTCACGAACTTCAACGGCTACAGCCACGGCGATCTCCGTCGCATGGTGAACAGCATGGATTCCGGCGGCATCATGTCGGCGGGGGACCCCTGGCGCCGCGCCACCGATACGCTGAAGCAGATCCGGACCTCTCTCACCACTGCCTCAGGTGATGCCACGGCTAGTTGGGAAGGCTCCACCAGCGAGGCTTTCCACACCAAGATGACCAAGCTGGCCGCCAGTATCAACAATGCGGCGGCTTACGCCAATGATGCTGCGGTGACCCTTGAGCTGATGTCTGCGGCCATCGACGAAGCCAAGCGGACGATGCCGGAGGAACCGAGTTTCTGGTCCAAG
>NZ_BAAALF010000506.1:0-1078 GCF_039528135.1 Kitasatospora nipponensis
GTCGCGCCCTCGGCCCGCGCCAACCCCACCAGCTGCGCGTGGACCTCGGCCGACACCTCCAGCGGCACACCGTGTCCCTGATAGCTCGCCACCGCCGGACGAGACCGGTCGAACGGCAGCTCCAGCTCCTCCGGAGCCCCCTCCAACGCCTCACGCCAGTAATCCACCTGGCGCGACAGCAGACTCTCCGGGTCCTGCTCGTCGCCCAGCAGGTCGCGCTGCCACAGCGCGTAGTCCGCGTACTGCACCGGCAACGGAGCCCACTCCGACGCCCGGCCCTCACGCCGCGCCGCATAAGCCGCCGAGATGTCACGCGCCAGCGGCCCCATGGACCAGCCGTCGGTGGCTATGTGATGGATCATCAGCAACAGAACACACTCAGTGGCCTCGGCCCTGAAGAGCCACGCCTTCACCGGAACCTGGGTCGACAGGTCAAACGCACACCGGGACGCCTCGGCGATCACGCCGGCCAGATCCGCCGGAGCGACCTCAGACGTCTCCAGCTCCCACGCCAGATCCTCGATCGGGACGATCCGCTGGTAGGGCTCGCCGCTCTCGTCGGCGGTGAAGACCGTGCGCAGCACCTCGTGCCGCCCCAGCACATCCCGCAGGGCCGCCCCCAGCGCCGCCTCATCCACCTCGCCCGAGAGTCGGAGCGCGACAGGCATGTTGTAGGTGTCGCTCGGGCCCTCCAACTGCCCGACGAACCAGAGACGACGCTGCGCGAACGACAGTGGGAGTCGCTCGGGGCGCTCACCGGCCCGCAAAGCCACCCGGGCTTCATCCGCACCGGACGTCATGGCGGCAAGCTTTGCCACGGTCGGCGCCTCGAACAGTGCACGCAGCGGCAATTCCACCCCGAGCGCCGCCCGAACGCGGCTCACCAGACGGATGGCCAGCAGGGAGTGCCCGCCAAGCTTGAAGAAGTCGTCGTCGACGCCGACCGCACCGACGCCGAGGAATTCCGCGAAGATCGTGCAGAGAAGCTCTTCCTGTAGCGTCGCCGGGCCCCGGCCGACCGTTGCGGTGTACTCCGGCGCCGGCAGCGCCTTACGGTCCAGCTTCCCGTTCACCGTCA
>NZ_BAAALF010000507.1:0-1077 GCF_039528135.1 Kitasatospora nipponensis
TCAGAACCAGAACCTTCTCGTCCGGCCCCGCCACGAACAGCGACGCCCGGATCGGAACACCGAGCGAGAGGTCGAACACGTGCCCCGCGGCCGCGGCGACCGCGCCCGCCAGCTCGTCCTGAGTGACCTCGGCTACCTCCAGCTCCCACACGAGATCCTCATTCGCGATGATCCGCTGGTAGGGCTCGCCGTTCTCGTCCGCGGCGAAGACCGTGCGCAGCACCTCGTGCCGCCCCAGCACATCGCGCAGCGCCGCACCCAGCGCATCGCCGTCCACCGCGCCCGTCAGCCGAAGAACCGTCGGAATGGTGTAGGTCGCACTCGGCCCCTCGATCTGACCCACGAGCCACATGCGCCGCTGCGCGAACGACAGCGGCACCCGCTCCGGACGCTCACCGGCCCGCAACGCCACCCGGGCCGTACCAGCGCCGGACAGCTTGGCCGCAAGCCTGGCCACGGTCGGCGCCTCGAACAGCGCACGCAGCGACAGTTCCACCCCGAGCACCGCGCGAACGCGGCTCACCAAACGGGTGGCCAGCAGGGAGTGACCACCCAGGGCGAAGAAGTCGTCGTCAACACCCACGCTCTCCAGACCCAGGACCTGGGCGAACGCGCCGCACAGCAGCTCCTCCTGCAACGTGACCGGCCCACGACCGGCACCCGCGCTGTACTCCGGCGCCGGCAGCGCCTTACGGTCCAGCTTCCCGTTCACCGTCACCGGCAGCACGTCAAGCACCACCACCGCCGACGGCACCATGTGCTCCGGCAACCGCTGCGCGACGAACGCCCGCACCACATCGGCAAGTTCAGCACCGTCACCGTCGGCCACCACGTAGGCGACCAGGCGCTTGTCACCCGGCACGTCCTCACGCACCACCACGGCCGCCTGCTGGACCTGCGGGTGTGCGGCCACCGCCGCCTGGACCTCGCCCGGTTCGATCCGGAAACCACGGATCTTGACCTGCTCGTCCACCCGGCCCTGGTACTCCAACTGACCGTCCACGGTCCAACGGGCCAGGTCGCCGGTGCGGTACAGGCGCTCACCCGCACCACCGAACGGGGAAGCGACGAACCGCT
>NZ_BAAALF010000508.1:0-1076 GCF_039528135.1 Kitasatospora nipponensis
ACCACCACCACGGTGAACCCGAGGGACCAGAGCACCAGCGCGAGGTACACGGGTTCACCGTGGTGGTGGTCGACGCCGACAGCGTCAGCCAGACCGCCTACGGCTGGGCCCGCGACGCGGCCCTGGCGGGCACCCCGCTGCCGTTCACGGTGGAGAGGTATCCGTTCGCCGATCTCGGCGAGTACGTCACGCACCTGCGCAAGGAGTTCGACCACGTGGTGGTCGACGTCGGCGGCGGCAACGCCTCGCTGCTCGCGGACGTGCTGGAGAAGGCGACCCGGCTGATCGTCACGCTCGCCCCGTCGAAGGCCGACCGCAAGCAGCTCGGCGCCACCTTCAAGCAGGCCCGCACCGCGGCCGCCGGGCACGAGGGCGGAGGGTTCGCGGTGTACGTCCTGCTGACGTGCTGCGACGCGCGGACCAGTCAGCCGGCCGACGCGCGGCGGGAGCTGGAGGCGGAGGAGCGGCCGGTGCTCGACGCGGTGATCCCGCAGCGGGTCGAGTACGAGCGGGCCATCGACACCTGCCCGACCAACCTGGACGACTACCGCGCCGTGTGGTCGGAGATCCGCGAGGCAGAGGGGACGGCCGCCTGATGGTGCGCCAGGTGAGGATGACCCCGCCCGCGGACCAGGTGGTGCCCGAGCTGACGAGCCCGGACCAGCTGACCGAGGAGGAGCGCCGCCGGATCGCGGCCCGGATGCCCGAGAGCAGCCGGCGCTCCCGTCCGGTGGCCGACCCACCGGCGCCCGAGCTGGTGAATGCGGAGGTGGAGATGACCCGCCGCAGCTGGTACGCCGAGCGGGAGGCCGCCGACGCGCTGGCCCGCGCGGTGGACGCGCTGCACTTCGCCACCCGCGTCCCGAAGCACCAGGTCGTCAGCCTGCTGTTCCGCCTGGCCGCCGAGCAGCAGGACCTGGTCCTCGACCACCTCCGGCGGACCGGCCAGACGCACCCGTAGCACGGGTGCTACCCGTCGCACGTATCACGGGTGCGAGGCGTATCACGCCAGCTCACACGGGGGTGCGCACCCCGCACACCCCGGGTGGGCACCCCCCCCGCCGGGGCTGTGGACC
>NZ_BAAALF010000509.1:0-1072 GCF_039528135.1 Kitasatospora nipponensis
GTAGAGCCAGGGGTTCAGCTCGGCCACCGACCATGCCACACCGTCAGCCGGCGCCTGCCGGAGGTTGCGGAGCACCATCTGCAGCACGGATGATTTCCCGGAGCCCCAGGGCCCGATCAGCGCAAGAACACCAGACTCGCTCTGGCAGCGGACTTCGTTCAGAAGACCGACGGCGTGGTGCGCATATCTCTGGTGTCCGAGCAGGTCGGGGGCGTCAGGGCCGCCGTCGACCGGGTCGTCGTTGAAAAACCTGTTGGTCATGCGCCCATCCTGCCCCGGGAGAGGCGCTTCGAAGGGCGGAATGCAATCAAGAACCTGCGGTCACCAGCCTGGTGGGTGTGACGCCGATGGCTGTCAGGAGTGTCTCTTGGTCAGGGCGGAGGGTGTGCCAGTTCTTGCGTTGGGTGGTGATCCATCGCCGCTGGTGCTCGGCGGCTGGCCCTCGGTACAACCCTCCCGCTATTCCCAGCGCATCCCGAGCTCGGTCAGCCGTGCAGCCCGCTCGGCCGGGATGGTGGCCCGCCGCAGACGGCTGTTGGTGATGAACAGGCCGAGGCTGACCTCGACCTTGGTGCCGTCGTCCACGGTGAGCGGTTCCTTGTGTTTGCGGCCGACGTTCAGGTTCCCCTCCCGCTTCCGGTACTGAGCGGCGGCGGCGAGGTTGCGCCGCTCCTTCTCGGCGTGCGACACCTTGGCGGGTGGGAGCTGTTCGGCGGCCAGCGGCTCCAGTCCGAGGACGTGCTCACACAGCCACTGCTGGGCAGGGCCGAGCTTGTCCCAGCCGATCCGCTGCGCCCTTGCCCAGCCGGTGAGGTCTTCGCCCTGGACGACGACGGCACCCGGGTCACCTGCGAGCGACCCGTCGGCCTTCACGTGCCGCCAGGCGAGTGCGAAGCAGCGTTGCCACTCCACCGGCCAGGCGGGGCACCACGCCGGGTCGATCGCGTCCAGTGCCGCCTTCCGCTCGGCGGTCAGCGCCCCGGCCCAGTCCAGCCCGGTCTCCCCGGCCTCGGCTCGCTTCTCCAGGGCTTCGGTGCGGCGCTGCGCGGTGCGCAGGTTCTTGAGGATCGTC
>NZ_BAAALF010000510.1:0-1070 GCF_039528135.1 Kitasatospora nipponensis
CCCTCGGTCTCCACCAGCTCCTCGTACGACGGGCCCCCGGCGCGCGCCGCCTTCAGGCCCCACTGGCCCTTGAACAGCGCGTCCTCGTCCAGCCAGGAGGAGTAGTCGGCGAACGGGATGCCCTTGACGATCCGGTCGCCCCAGAACGGCGGGGCGGGCACCCGGTTGTCCACCGAGACGTCGGAGCGGATCTGACCGAGGTTGACCTCCTCGACCTCCTCCACCTCGACCTTGGCGTGCCGACGCTTCTTCAGCTCCGGCAGCGTCGCACCGGGCACCCCGCGCTTGACCGCGATCAGGGCGTCCATGAGGCGGAGGCCCTCGAAGGCGTCGCGGGCGTAGCGGACTTCGCCTTCGTAGATTTCGTGGAGGTCTTGTTCGACGTAGGCGCGGGTGAGGGCGGTGCCGCCGAGGATGACGGGGAAGTCGGCGGCGAGCTGACGCTGGTTCAGCTCCTGCAGGTTCTCCTTCATGATGACGGTGGACTTGACGAGGAGGCCGGACATGCCGATGACGTCGGCGCGGTGTTCCTGGGCGGCGTCGAGGATGGCGGAGACGGGCTGCTTGATGCCGAGGTTGACCACCGTGTAGCCGTTGTTGGAGAGGATGATGTCGACGAGGTTCTTGCCGATGTCGTGGACGTCGCCCTTGACGGTGGCGAGCACGATGGTGCCCTTGCCCGAGCCCCCCTCCGATGTCTCTGTGGACTTCTCCATGTGCGGTTCGAGGTGGGCGACGGCGGTCTTCATCACCTCGGCGGACTGCAGGACGAACGGCAGCTGCATCTGGCCTGAGCCGAACAGTTCACCGACGACCTTCATCCCGGCCAGGAGTGTGCCGTTGACGATCTCCAGTGCGGGGCGCTCGGTGAGGGCCTCGTCCAGGTCGGCTTCCAGGCCCTTGCGCTCACCGTCGATGATGCGGCGCTGCAGGCGCACCTCCAGCGGCAGAGCGGCCAACTCCTCCGCCTTCGACGCCGCCGAGCTGGCCATGCTGACGCCCTCGAACAGCTGCAGCAGCCGCTGCAGCGGGTCATAGCCCTCTTCGCTGTCGGTGGCCTCGCGGGCGCG
>NZ_BAAALF010000511.1:0-1065 GCF_039528135.1 Kitasatospora nipponensis
TCGGCCTGCATCTGCTCGGCCAGCTTCATGGCCTCCTCGATCAGGGTCTCGACGATCTTCGACTCGGGAACCGTCTTGATCACCTCGCCCTTCACGAAGATCTGGCCCTTGCCGTTGCCCGAGGCGACCCCCAGGTCCGCCTCCCGCGCCTCACCCGGACCGTTCACCACACAGCCCATCACCGCCACCCGCAGCGGCACCTCCAGGCCGTCCAGACCCGCGGTGACCTCCTCCGCCAGCTTGTACACGTCCACCTGCGCGCGCCCGCACGAGGGGCACGACACGATCTCCAGACCCCGCTGACGCAACCCCAGCGACTCCAGGATCTGGTTGCCCACCTTGATCTCCTCCGCCGGCGGCGCCGACAGCGAGACCCGGATGGTGTCCCCGATCCCCTCCGCCAGCAGCGCCCCGAACGCCACCGCCGACTTGATCGTCCCCTGGAACGAGGGACCCGCCTCCGTCACCCCCAGGTGCAACGGGTAGTCGCAGGCCGCCGCGAGCTGCCGGTAGGCGTTGATCATCACCACCGGGTCGTTGTGCTTCACCGAGATCTTGATGTCCCGGAAGTCGTGCTCCTCGAACAACGAGCACTCCCACAGCGCCGACTCCACCAGCGCCTCCGGAGTCGCCCGCCCGTACTTCTCCAGCAGCCGCTTGTCCAGCGAACCCGCGTTCACGCCGATCCGGATCGGGGTGCCCGCGGCCTTCGCCGCCTTCGCGATCTCCCCCACCTTGTCGTCGAACGCCTTGATGTTGCCCGGGTTCACCCGCACCGCCGCACACCCCGCGTCGATCGCCGCGAACACGTACTTCGGCTGGAAGTGGATGTCCGCGATCACCGGGATCTGCGACTTGCGCGCGATGATCGGCAGCGCGTCCGCGTCGTCCTGCGAGGGCACCGCCACCCGCACGATCTGGCAGCCCGACGCGGTCAGCTCCGCGATCTGCTGCAACGTGGCGTTGATGTCCGAGGTCAGCGTGGTGGTCATCGACTGCACCGAGACCGGGGCGTCACCACCGACCGGAACGTTGCCGACCATGATCTGCCGCGAGTACCGCCGC
>NZ_BAAALF010000512.1:0-1065 GCF_039528135.1 Kitasatospora nipponensis
AGTTCTTCCATCAGTCAAGCTCCCGGCCAGTGTCCGACAATTGCATCCGCTGGAATGTGCTGCCAGGCTAGCACTTCGGAGTCCTTGCGGGCGTAGGCGCTGTGTCGCCTGCTGGATGGGAAGGGGCCATCAGAAATGTCCACATATCGATAGGGCATCCGGCGCAGGTCGATGGCGACCACCCCGTGGCCTTGGTCGTACTTGTCGAAGGCTATGTCGGGATTCTTGGTCATGGATATCCAGGGCGACCGTTTCTTTCCGGCGACATGCGATAGTGGCCTCACTCCCGCATTGTTGGGGTCGCGGGCTGTCAATCCGTTCGCGGGGTTGTCATGAGGGGAAAGTGCCCGGTAGACGATATGTCCGTGGGGATCGGGCCCAGTGGGACGACCGGGGTGCGGGGAGAGCCCTAGGGGGTCGGTCCAGGTATGCGGGTTGTGGATGTACGTGTCGGGATTGGGGTCAGGGGTGAGCCCGAGGGGATCCGGGGTGGTGTAGCGGCCGGTCTCGGGGTCGTAGTAGCGATTGACGTTGTAGTGCAGCCGGGTCTCCGGGTCGAAGTACTGGCCGGGGAAGCGCAGAGGTGTATAGGTGCTGCTGTCGCTGGGCCAGGTGGTGTGCCCCCACAGGGTGGGTGTGGACCGCCAGGCGATGGTTCCGGTGGCCGGATCGACGAGTTCGGTCGGTGTGCCGACCAGGTCGGTGACGATGGCGAAGAAGCGTCGGTCGACCTGCTCCTGCGAGCCACTGTCGGACGCCGCGGTGGTGATGGTCTCGGTCTGGGTGAGCGGGTGGAGCTCGTGGTAGTCCCAGGTCAGTGTGTGTGGTCCCGGCAGATAGGGGGCCCTGGTGGTCTGCTCGACGAGGGTGGGGCCATCCCAGGTGAACTCGGTCTGCTCCTCGACCGTGCTGCCGTCGACGGCCAGGCGCTGCTTGGCGATTCGCCGACCGAAGGGGTCGTAGCGGTAACGCCAACGGGTGCCGTCGGGGGTGCTGACCTCGGTGAGATGGTCCTCGGCGTCCCAGCTGTAGCGCCAGGTATCGGGCTTCTTGGACAGCCGGGTG
>NZ_BAAALF010000513.1:0-1064 GCF_039528135.1 Kitasatospora nipponensis
CGGAGAAGGCGGAGGCCGCCGCCGACGAGGCCGTGGAGTACGCGGGCAAGGCCGTCGACTTCGCCAACCGGTCCACCGCGTACGCCGCCGACGCCCAGGCGGCGGCCGACGCCGCGGTCAAGGCGGTGCTGGACGCGCAGGACGTGGAGCAGAAGGCGCGCGCGGCCGAACTCGCCAAGCTCGACGCGTACACCGACCAGGGCAAGGCCGAGGCCGCCGCGCTCGCCGCCCTCGAACAGCAGGACCTCGCCGACTTCCGTCACCAGCTGACCCAGCAGCAGGCCACGGACGCGGCCACGCTGGACCTGATCGCGGCGGCGGAGCAGGCCTTCGCGGCCGGCGACCACCCCGCCGCCGTGGGGCACGGCCGCAACGCCTGCCTCAGCCTGCTCATGTCGCACGGCACCTGGACCCGCGAGGCCGCCGCGTTCGCGCTGGCCGCCGGTGAGGAGTCGGTGCTCACCTGGATCGACACCGACCGGATCATCGCGCAGCGGCAGGACGACCGCGAGAGCGTCCTGTTCATCAGTCAGGTCTCCACGCCCGACGTGGCGAACGCGGCCCAGGCGACCCTGCAGTCCACCGACCAGGGCGCACCGACCGCCTTCCTCACCACCGGCGCGATCGAGGCGGCCAGGACCGACCAGACCGCGGCGATCTTCCGGATCCTCGGCGGGAACCCCGGCAACGCGGTCCGCCAGGCGGCCACCGACGCGCTCGACGACGGCTCGGCCACGGCCGTGCACGACTTCTTCGCCGTCAAGTACGCGCCGGCGCAGGCGCAGGACGACGACGTGGCGGTCTTCTCGACCATCGACTCCGCGGGCCCGTACACCAGGATGGCCGCGACCGTGGCGCTGGCGGGCCCGAGCTGGATGCGCCGCACCTTCGTCACCACCGTCCACCCCCGGATGCTGCAGCTCGACTCGGACGCGGCCGCCCACATCGCGGCCATGCAGGGCCTGCTCGCGCACGCCGCCAAGCTCGCCCAGGACGCGACGACGAACGCGGCGTCCGCGCAGAAGGTCGCGGCCGACGCCCGCAAGGCGGCCGACGAGGCCCCC
>NZ_BAAALF010000514.1:0-1047 GCF_039528135.1 Kitasatospora nipponensis
CTGGCTGAGCGGCCCCCTGGTCCTCGGCCTCGACGCCACCCACATGATCCTGCTCGCCCTGAGCATCGCCGTCGGCACCCTCACCGTCATGCCCGGCCGGGCCACCCCCCTCCAGGGCGGCGTCCACCTAGCCATCATGGCCGCCTTCCTGGTCCTCGCCGTCAGCCCCTGACGCCCCGGCGCGGCGCGGCCGTGACTGCGGCCGCTCGGGTACACCTGGATTGTTAGCGCTAACAATTGTTCTGGTCAAGCCTGCGGCACGAGACGAAACGGTGACCCGCAGAGCCCTTGACGGGCTTTCTGTGAGCGTTAACACTCAGGTACCGCCGCCCCACCCCAGCGGCGCGGCCACCCATGGAGGAACAGTGCGCAAGCTCTCGATCGGACTCGCTGCGGCGGGCCTCTCGCTCACCCTGGCGGCCTGTGGCCAGAGTGCCAACGGCGTCGGCGACGACGCGGCCAAGAGCGCCGGGAGCGCCAAGGGCGGGCTGGTCGGCATCGCGATGCCGACCAAGTCGTCGGAGCGCTGGATCAACGACGGCAACAACATCGCCAAGGAGTTCCAGGCGAAGGGCTACAAGACCGACCTCCAGTACGGCGACAACGTCGTGGAGAACCAGGTCTCGCAGCTCGAGAACATGATCACCAAGGGCGCCAAGCTGCTGGTGATCGGCGCCATCGACGGCTCCTCGCTCACCAACGTGCTGCAGAAGGCCGCCGACGCCAAGATCCCGGTGATCTCCTACGACCGCCTGATCCGCGGCACCAAGAACGTCGACTACTACGCCACCTTCGACAACTTCAAGGTCGGCGTCCTGCAGGGCAGTTACATCGTCGACAAGCTCGGCCTCAAGGACGGCAAGGGCCCGTTCAACCTCGAGCTGTTCGCCGGTTCCCCGGACGACAACAACGCCAACTTCTTCTTCAACGGCGCGATGAGCGTGCTCAAGCCGTACATCGACGACAAGAAGCTGGTCGTGCAGAGCGGCCAGACCGCCTTCAACCAGGTCGCCACGCTCCCCTGGGACGGCGGGCTCGCGCAGTCGC
>NZ_BAAALF010000515.1:0-1038 GCF_039528135.1 Kitasatospora nipponensis
AAACGGACCTTCTGCGTCATGGGGGTGCCCGATCCTCTCGCATTTCGACTGAACCCCCGGGCTGCTTCCGGGGATCGAGGTGTGCGGCCGGCGGTCCGTACCGGGCCCCTGAGGGGCTGCTGTCCCGGTGTTTCGGTCCGTCGTTCTTGCCGACACCATGAGATTGGCGGTCCGGGGTGGTCCCTGTCAGCACTCGGAGCTGGCACCAGAGTGCCGTGACACCCTGAGGCCAGCTCCGGTCACTTGGTGCCAGGGCGGCCGAACCGGCCCTGACCTGCCCGGATGCGGGTCAGGGGTGGCTGGGCAGCTCGAGCAGGCCGAGGGCGAGCCGGGAGTCGACCTCGCAGTGCAGAAGGTGCCAGCCGCTCAGCACGCCGCCGGCGCTGGTCAGTTCGTGCCACGCGTCGCGCAGCCCGTCCTCGGCGTCCAGCAGGTTGCCGGCCGCCACGAACACCACGGCGTCCAGCTCCTGCGGCGTCACCCGGATCCGCGCGTGGCTGAGCCGGGCCGGCCCCTGGAGCCCGCGCTCCAGGCCGTCCCGCACCACCGGTGCCACCGGAGGGCCGGCCGGGCGGCCGCTCGTCTCCAGATGGGCGCGAATCGCGTACACACCTGCAAGCCTGCGGCACCGAAAGCTCGCCGACCGGCAGTTTGCGGTGGCATCTCTCCGCCTGGCAGCAACATGTCGCGGGTCCCGGACGCGGTACGGCGGATTCCGCTATCTGACGCCCCGTTCGGTGCCCGCTCCTTCACGGTTCGTCCATCGGACCACCGCGATTGTCCGTAAGACTGTTCTATGTTCCTTCTCGTGACGGTACGCTGACCGCCTGTCAGGGACGGCCTGCAGGACGACCGGTTCGATATCCGGTCCACGGGGAGGGTGTGATGTGTTCCGCACTTCTGGTGACGGGGCGTTGACCGAGTCCCAGCCGATGGGTCTCGACCCGTTCGGCGAGGCGGTCTACCGGACGATGCTGCTCCACCCCGAGTTGGACACCCAGGGCATCGCCGACCGGCTGGAGGCGCGCGAGCCCGAGG
>NZ_BAAALF010000516.1:0-1038 GCF_039528135.1 Kitasatospora nipponensis
CGGTTCGGGTGTCACGGCCGTGGCCCTCAACGTCACCACGACCGCCGCCAAGGGCGGTGGCTTCCTGACCATCTACCCGAACGACGTGCCGAAGCCCCTCGCGTCCAACCTGAACTTCGGGCCGGGCCAGACGATCGCCAACGCGGTGATCGTGCCGGTCGGCGCGGACGGCAAGATCCGGGTGTCCAACGGCAGTGGCGCGCCCACCGACGTGATCGTCGATGTGGTCGGCTACTACAGCGCGGCCGGCGCCAGCGCCTACATTCCGATCGACCCGCTCCGCCTGCTCGACACCCGTGAGAACCCGGGCACCGCCATGACCCTCGGGCAGGTTGTCGGTATCACTGGTGTCCCGGCCGGAGCCAACGCCGCGATCTTCACCGTCGCCACCGTCCAGGCCGAAACCGCCGGCTACTTCACCCTCTACCCGCACGGCACCACGCGCCCTGCTACCAGCAACCTCAACTTCTCCGCAGGCGCGACCCTGTCCATCCACGCCGCCGTACCCACCGGCCAGGACAACCAGGTCGACCTCTACAACGGCAGCGGATACACCCACGCCATCGCCGACATGTACGGCTACTTCACCAAGGCCTAACCAGCAGCGGTCGAGCTGTGGTGTGGCCCGCAATCCGCGCCACACCACGGCTCACACCACTGACAAGCCACGCCAACCGATTGGCACTCGGCGTGGCTGGCTACTCACCCTAGCCTCCGTCGTTCACGTGGACCGGGGCGAACTGTACGAACGTTTGTGTGTGGTCGGTGAGGCTGGGACGTGGGGCAGCCCTACCGACCCCTGCTCCGCCCCCGGGAACCGTCGAAAGCGAGATCACGGGCACATGCTCAGCCGATCACTGCGGTGACACAACGAGGCTGGGATAGACCTGAACGCCCAACACAGACAAGGCGGCATCTTCTTCGAGCACCTCCCCGCCGTGTCCGGCGAAATCAACGGACGGCTATTCGCATCGGTCGTGAAGGCAGACCCTGCCCACACCAACAGGTATCGGTCCAGCATCGAAAGCGGCCGGGGCT
>NZ_BAAALF010000517.1:0-1037 GCF_039528135.1 Kitasatospora nipponensis
TCAGGAAGTTCTGTGAACGTGCACAGCATGTGCTCCGCTGTGTCTCGCCTAGATAACCGTACGACTCCAGGCATTGACAAGTGTCTGGCTGGTTTCCGTACTGTGAACGTGCACAGCCGATGATCGCGGTCCCCCCACCCGCTCCGGCTGCCTCCGCTTCTCCCCCAGCAGCAGTGATCCTCGGGAGGATCCCCATGAACCGTCGCGTCCTCGCCCCGGCCGCCCTCGCCCTGACCGGCGTGCTCGCGCTCGCCGCCTGCTCCACCAAGGGGAGTTCGGCCGACGGCACGCTCGGGAAGGACGGCGTGAAGACCGGCCACGGCGACACCCACTCCACCAGCACGATGGACGCCCTCACCGACCTGACCGGCCCGTACGCCTCGCTCGGCAAGAGCATCGTGAACGCCCAGCAGCTCTGGGTCGACCAGACCAACGCGAACGGCGGCATCTGCGGCCGCAAGCTCAGGATGGTGGTGAAGGACCACGGGTACGACGTGCAGAAGGCGGTCGCCGCCTTCACCGAGGTCGAGCCGGACACGGCGCTGCTCACCCAGGTGATCGGCTCCCCGGTGGTCGCGGCGATCAAGCAGGACCTGAACGGCAAGCACCTGCTGGCGCTGCCGATGGCCTGGGCCTCCACCATGCTCGGGCAGCCCTACATCCAGGTGGTCGGCTCCACCTACGACGTCGACATGATCACCGGGGTGGACTTCCTCACCCGCAAGGCCGGGCTGGTGGCGGGCGACCGGATCGGGCACGTGTACTTCGAGGGCGAGTACGGGGAGAACGCGCTGGCGGGCTCCAAGTACGCGGCCGAGAAAGGCAAGTTGACGCTGGTCGAGCAGAAGATCAAGCCCACCGACCAGGACCTGACGGCGCAGGTCTCGGCACTCCGGGAGGCCGGGGTCAAGGCGGTGCTGATCAGTGCCGGGCCCAAGCAGACGGCGGTGCTGGTGGGCGCGGCGGCCGGGCAGGGGCTGACCGTACCGGTGCTCAGCAGCGCGGCCGGCTTCGCCCCGCAGCTGCTCGACACGGCC
>NZ_BAAALF010000518.1:0-1035 GCF_039528135.1 Kitasatospora nipponensis
CGACATGGACCTAAGCTTGATCGACCGCTCGACGAACTATGGAACCTTTGCTGAAGCTCAGACTGCGGACCAAGGCTCCGCAGAGTCCGGCTGACAGGACGACCGCTTTCCTTGATTATTGTGCAGCAGAGCATACGCAGACCTTCTAATACGAGTTGGTGAATACTGGTGAGCGGGCACTTTATCAGGCAGTTCATGTGGGGCTATCAGTCGCATTTTCGAATCTCGACCGAAGTCGCGATGCAGTCAGCGCTGGAGGCTATCGGTTTTGCTGGCGACCCCAAGGTCATCTTGGTTGGCTTTCAGGTTTCCGGCGAGCATGAGTTCAGCATCTGCATCGAGCCCGAAGATGGCCTGTACTCTCCGGCTGACTTAGAAGGTGTACGCGAACGAGAGGCAGAGCTCTATGCGGGCCACTCAGATCGACGTATGCATTACAGCGATGCGCGATCTCATAATCTGCGTCACCAGGAGCTGCGCGACAGGATGCGAGCCAAAGCGCTTGAAGAGGCGTTTTCGACAATTCCGACTGAGGGCGGAAGGAGTATCTTTTCCGGTGGATCGATCCGGGTCGGAGACTACGATGTGCACATTGTCGTCAGTGTCGACGGGGGCACCCTTGATCGGGTACCGAAGATTTTCACGGAAGAGCGTGACAGGTTCGCAATTCAACGGTCCTTGGTGCATGCGGTCATCAATGAAGTGATCAGACGTGCCACACGCTCGCTACATCTCCCAGATGCCGGTTCAGGATTGCTGGTAACGGGAGCCAGTACCGATGAGATTGTCCGTAGTGCGACTGAAGCTCTGCTTCGATCGGCTATGAATTGTGCGGGATTCTGGTTTGGCAGTGAAAACCATCTGCTGATGAGCAGCATTTCAGCCCTACCCTACGAGGGGCGTTCTGGATCTGGCCGCCTTATTATTGCAGAGAGAAGTCATCCTGCTATTGAGGTCCTGCTCAATTTTCGGCGGCCAGTGAAGATGCGCAACGTGCCAGCGGTGAGAAAGCTCTTGGAGGCGAGCGGCCCTGAA
>NZ_BAAALF010000519.1:0-1032 GCF_039528135.1 Kitasatospora nipponensis
AGAAGGCCGAGACGTCGAGGCACTTGTTGCTGTGCTGGTTGACGATGGTGTAGGTGCCGTTGGCGTTGGGGCGGAAGTCGAAGACCTGTTGGTTGCCGCCTTCGCAGTGGTACTGCTGGTATTGGGTTCCGTCGGTGGTGCTGAGGTTGGTGTCGTCCAGGCACATGTTGCTGTGCTGGGCGACGACGACGCCCTGGAAGGCCTGGCCGGGCGCCTGGAGCGTCACGGTGTAGCCGGTGTTGGAGTCGGTCCACGGCACGTTCACGCTGGCGGAGTTCCCGGTGACGGTCAGAGTCTGGTCGGAGACCGTGCTCGGGCCCTTCGCTCCGTCGACGTTGGAGATCTGCTGGACGATCGCGCGGATCTGCCCGCCGGTGACCAGGCCGGTGGAGCTGAGCCCGTTGAGGTTGACGTTGACGTCACCGGTCACGCCGCGGTTGCCGAGCAGGATCTTGGCGGAGCCGGTCGTCCTGGAGGCCGTGGCGTCGACTGCGGTGCCTTCGGTGACAGCGACACGGGTCCCGCTCATCGATCCGTAGAACTTGTAGAGGAACCAGTCGCCGCGCGGCACGTACTGGGTGCCGATCCTGGTGAGCAGGTTGGCCAGGTCGTTGTGGAGGTTGGAGCCGGCTCCCCAGTGGGCGCGCATGCCGTCTATGTCGCCGCGTTCCAGCCGGGAGATGTACCAGCCGGAGCGGCCGGGGGTCTGCTGGTCCGGGGCGGCGTACTCGTTGATCTGGAACGGCCGGGTGGTCGTGATACCGCGGGCGGTGAGCTGGGAGCTCACGTAGGACTTCATCGTGTAGGGGTCGCCCAGGACCATGTTGCCTTCCAGGGAGTGCCAGCTGATGATGTCGGGGACGACGTTGTTGGCTTTGACGAAGTCGAGGTAGGCCGACCACCAGCCGGTGTTCACGCTGGGCGGGTATGCCGTGCTGGGCCCGGAGATGACAGCGTTGGGGAACGTGGCCCTGATGCGGTTGTAGGTGCGGGCCCACATGGCCAGGTACTGGCTCTGCGGGGGGGCCCAGA
>NZ_BAAALF010000520.1:0-1028 GCF_039528135.1 Kitasatospora nipponensis
GGTCCGGGCCCCACCCCGGCCATCCGCCGGCGAACGGGCCGGTGCGGTTGTCGAGCATGGTGATCGCCCGCCCCTTGGCCCGCTCAACCTGGCGGTGCAGGTAGTCGTCGATCACACCGAGGCGGCGCAGCTGCGCGTACTCGTCGCGGTCCTTCCAGTGGGGCCCGGACAGGTCGGGGGTGACGACCAGGTCCAGGGTGTCGATGCCGACCCCCTGCCGGCGGAGATACGGTTTCTCGAAGTTAACGTACCAGCGCAGCGGCTCGCCGGAAGTGTCCTGGAAGCAGTGCACGGAGAACCACTCCCCGACCAGGAAGTGCGACAGCAGGGTGGTGCCGGTCCAGCGGTAACGGCCCAGGTGCCGGCCGCCAGTTCCGTCAGCATCCGCTCGCGCAGGGACTGGTCGCCGGTGCGGGTGGAGGTGATCCAGGACATCGGTGCCAGGCTCTCGATCCCCGGCCAGTAGGCCAGGGTGAGCACGTGGCCGGTGTCCGCGATCACCCGCTGCGGCATCGCGGTCCACACCCGCCCGGCGTGGACGTCGCGGCGCACCGCCGTGGAACCGGGCTGGAACAAGTCGGTGTCAGTCACCACCGGATCCTTCCCGGCCCCGAGACCGGGAACTCCACTCGAATTTGGGACGGAGCAGTCCCGGCCACACGCCTGGCAGTCCCGGTTGCCGCCGTAGAGGGTGAAGGAGTCGCAGCGTCGGGACCAAGCCGACGTCAGTACGGGACGTCGAAGCAGTAGCTCTCGGTCCACGCGGACGCCCCGTACTGGTTGGCCGCCCGCAGGGCGATGCACACGTGGTCACCGGAGTACGGGCCGGTGACGTGGTAGCTATAACCTGCGGTCGCGTAGACGACGCTCACCTTCTTGGTCTGATTGTCGTACCGGACGTCGTAGCGGGTCGCGTCCGGCTGCGCGCTCCACGTCATGGTGAATGGCATGTCGCAGGCGCCGACACAGCCGTGGTCGAAGGTCGCGTTGTAACCCGCCATCGCCGCAGGCGGCGAGCCAAAGGAGGG
>NZ_BAAALF010000521.1:0-1027 GCF_039528135.1 Kitasatospora nipponensis
CCCAGGTACCGCACCGCGTCAGCCGACCACCGGGATCGTGCCTCCGCTCCCGGGCTCAGCCCGCCGCCAGCTCGCGGGCCCGGGCCCGGGCCCAGCCCTCCGCATCCAGGACGTCCTCGATGGTCAGAGAAGTTCCCGAGCGCGGCACGCCGTGCTCGGCGACCACCTTGGCGACGGTGTCCACGATCCCGGTGAAGGCCAGGCGCCCGTTCAGGAAGGCGTCCACGCACTCCTCGTTGGCCGCGTTGAAGACCGCCGGCGCGGTGCCGCCGAGCGTACCCACCTCGCGGGCCAGCCCGACGGCCGGGAAGGCCTCGTCGTCCAGCGGGAAGAACTCCCAGGTGGCGGCCTGGGTCCAGTCGCAGCCGGGGGCCGCGTCCGGTACCCGGTCCGGCCAGCCCAGGCCCAGCGCGATGGGCATCCGCATGTCCGGCGGACTGGCCTGGGCCAGCGTGGAGCCGTCCGTGTACTCCACCATCGAGTGGACCACCGACTGCGGATGGACCACCACGTCGATCCGCTCGAAGGGGATGTCGTAGAGCAGGTGCGCCTCGATCACCTCCAGGCCCTTGTTGACCAGGGTGGCCGAGTTGATGGTCACCACCGGGCCCATCGCCCAGGTCGGGTGGGCCAGTGCGTCCTTCGGGGTGACGGCGGCCAGCTGGTCGCGCGAGCGCCCGCGGAA
Organism: Kitasatospora nipponensis; assembly: GCF_039528135.1. NCBI lineage: Bacteria > Bacillati > Actinomycetota > Actinomycetes > Kitasatosporales > Streptomycetaceae > Kitasatospora > Kitasatospora nipponensis. Next base: position 686 of record NZ_BAAALF010000521.1, read on the forward strand.
GGGACCGCCGCTGGCGGTGACCACCAGGCGGCGCACCTCGCGCGGGGTGCCGGCGGTCAGCGCCTGGAAGAGCGCGGCGTGCTCGGAGTCCACCGGCACGATCTGCCCGGGGGCGGCCAGCGCCCGCACCAGCGGACCGCCGACGATCAGCGACTCCTTGTTGGCCAGCACCAGCACCCGGCCGGCCTTCAGCGCGGCCAGCGTCGGCGCCAGGCCGATCGAGCCGGTGATGCCGTTCAGCACCGAGTGGCAGGGCAGTGCGGCCAGCTCCGTGGCGGCGTCCGGACCGGCCAGCACGGTCAGCATGGCCGGGATGCCCAGCGCGCTGACCCGCAGGTAGGT
>NZ_BAAALF010000522.1:0-1026 GCF_039528135.1 Kitasatospora nipponensis
TGAAATCCAAGCCCTCTGCCAAAATATTGGCAAGCTCAGCATAGCGCAGACTTTCCGATCGGAGGCCGATGACGCCAAGATACGACGATATGGAGGACGAAAATAGAGCCCTATAGAAATTGAACATCTCAAAGGATGACAGCCGCTCGATGATCGCCTCAAAGTGAGGCAGCATGAATGCGTAATGCGGCCAGCTGTCCGAATCAGAAGGTGGAAAGTTAATTACCTTATACAGGAGATGTGAGGCTGCGGCGCATGCCAAAACCTCCGCCCCTGGTTCGCATGACTGTCGCGCTAGTGCCTGAATCAGGGAGTGGCACCTAACGCCGTGATCTTCCACCTCGAGAAGTGAATATCTGCGGAGGGCGTAAATTAGATCATGGAGCTCCATTGGATCAGCAAGCTTGTCTAGAAATGGGCCCGCATCGGAGACTAGCGTGCGACAGCTCTCGGCGGCGCCGATAGCCAGACTTTCTCGGTCGATTGGGTATCTATGATTATTGTCTTGCCGATTCGACTTCGATGGATCGACCACTCGAGCTTGAAACAGATCTTTAGGGAATTCGTGATCTGAAAGGCTTGACATGATCTGAAGGAAGAAAAGAGCCTCCGGAAGTTGGCTCTTCAGCGCCCCCACGGTAATGTCCCATGCGGCAGCCATCCCAATGTGTTCCGGCGGAGTTCCTCGAGTGAGAATTTCTCGTGTTCTATCACGGAGCATCTCAGCATACTGCTGTGCCGGCATACCCGAAACTGCGATGAAACTAGCCGCCTGACGCAAAGCCAGCGGATGCCCGCTAAGCGCCTTATTGATCGCCTCAAGATCTCTGCGCCTCGCTGCCGGTAGAAATTTCTCTAGAAGCTCTACGGAAAATTCGATCGACAATGGGCGTAGTTGCACTGCAGGCATATGGCTCGACCAGGCTTGGTCTGTACTTGATATAAGGAAGCGGGAATGTCCGCCTCGCGGAATAAACCGGATGAGATCAGGCGAGGCATCTGCCCCGTCGATAACGACGAGCGCTC
>NZ_BAAALF010000523.1:0-1020 GCF_039528135.1 Kitasatospora nipponensis
CTCGGGCTCCCGCAGGTACACGGCAAGGCGCGGTAGGCGCCGGCGAGCAGGCTGCCGATGGCGCTCAGCGGCAGTGCGTGGCTGTTGCAGCAAGCGGGCTGGAGAGGCCCGGTGGGGGCAACTGGATGCACCCGGAGTTGGCTCAGACGGCTGCCTGGTGACCGACAGCCGGACGTAGCACCGCCAGGAGTCGCGGCAGCACTGATGGAGGACGAGATGTTGCCGCCTCTGCCGCCCGAGGCGGGCCTGAGCGGGACGTCACCAAGTCCAAGCGAGCACGGTCAGAACCGTGCCGGTCGTGGTGCACGGAAGGAGCGAGTGCAATGAGGGTCATGCTGAGAGCCCGCCTCGACACCCAGGCCTCGAACGAGGCGATCAAGGACGGCACACTGGCGAAGATCGTGGAATCGATGATCGAACGGCTCAAGCCCGAAGCGGCCTACTTCGGCCCCGGGGAAGGCGGCAGGCACTGCACCTTCGTCTTCGACATGCAGGACAGCTCTCAGCTCCCCAGCATCGCGGAACCGCTCTTCCAGGAGCTCGGCGCGGAGTTCGAGGTTCAGCCGGTGATGACTCCCGAAGACCTGAAGAAGGGCCTTGCGGCTTGGCAGGCGCAGAGCTGACCGCTGGGACCGCAGAAACATCGAAGCCCAGGCCGGGATTTGCATCCCGACCTGGGCCTTCGGCGTATCTGCACTGCTCTGACTGGTGGGCGCAGACGGTTTCGAACCGCCGACATCCGCCTTGTAAGGGCGGCGCTCAGACTGCCTGTCACCTGGCAAGTCGTCACCTTCGAAGATCATTTAGTGGAAATTTAGGGGATCAACTCTGTTCCCAGATCCGGTCCCACCCGAGCGTCGCCATCGCCTTCTCGAAGATACCCTGCAGCCCCGCCAGGCGCTCGATCCTCGACTCCACGGTCGGGTGCTGATACACCGCCTTGATCCCGGCTCGGACATGACCGGCCTGCTCGTAGGCCAGCGGGTCCGCCACCTTCAACTCGGCCTGCAGGGAGTCGTG
>NZ_BAAALF010000524.1:0-1011 GCF_039528135.1 Kitasatospora nipponensis
GCGCCAGTAAACGGCGGTGGTAACTATAACCATCCTAAGGTAGCGAAATTCCTTGTCGGGTAAGTTCCGACCTGCACGAATGGCGTAACGACTTCTCGACTGTCTCAACCATAGGCCCGGTGAAATTGCATTACGAGTAAAGATGCTCGTTTCGCGCAGCAGGACGGAAAGACCCCGGGACCTTTACTATAGCTTGATATTGGTGTTCGGTTCGGCTTGTGTAGGATAGGTGGGAGACTTTGAAGCGGCAACGCCAGTTGTCGTGGAGTCGACGTTGAAATACCACTCTGGTCGTGCTGGATGTCTAACCTGGGTCCGTGATCCGGATCAGGGACAGTGTCTGGTGGGTAGTTTAACTGGGGCGGTTGCCTCCTAAAGAGTAACGGAGGCGCCCAAAGGTTCCCTCAGCCTGGTTGGCAATCAGGTGTTGAGTGTAAGTGCACAAGGGAGCTTGACTGTGAGACCGACGGGTCGAGCAGGTGCGAAAGCAGGGACTAGTGATCCGGCGGTGGCTTGTGGAAGCGCCGTCGCTCAACGGATAAAAGGTACCCCGGGGATAACAGGCTGATCTTCCCCAAGAGTCCATATCGACGGGATGGTTTGGCACCTCGATGTCGGCTCGTCGCATCCTGGGGCTGGAGTAGGTCCCAAGGGTTGGGCTGTTCGCCCATTAAAGCGGTACGCGAGCTGGGTTTAGAACGTCGTGAGACAGTTCGGTCCCTATCCGCTGTGCGCGTAGGAATATTGAGAAGGGCTGTCCCTAGTACGAGAGGACCGGGACGGACGAACCTCTGGTGTGCCAGTTGTCCTGCCAAGGGCATGGCTGGTTGGCTACGTTCGGGAGGGATAACCGCTGAAAGCATCTAAGCGGGAAGCCTGCTTCGAGATGAGTATTCCCACCTCCTTGAGAGGGTAAGGCTCCCAGTAGACGACTGGGTTGATAGGCCGGATGTGGAAGCCCAGTAATGGGTGGAGCTGACCGGTACTAATAGGCCGAGGGCTTGTCCTCAG
>NZ_BAAALF010000525.1:0-1009 GCF_039528135.1 Kitasatospora nipponensis
TAGTAGTCCCAGGTCGCCACCGCGCCGTAGTGGGCGCCCACGGCGGCCGACTGGCTGCTGGAGACCAGGCCGGTGCCCCAGACGTTGTCGGCGTCGGTGAACAGCGTGCCGTTGCCCGAGGTGCCGCCGCCCAGGCCGGCGGTGCGGGTGTTGCCCCGGGTCGGGTCCTTCAACTCGTAGGTGGAGCCCGTGTAGTTGGTGGTCAGGGTGACCGAACCGACGTGCACGCCCTTGCCACTGCCGGTGGCCGCGCTCGCGAGGTACTGCTCGTGACTGGCGAGCACCTCGCCGGTGGCCGCGTCGGTGACCAGGTTCTGGGCACTGGGGGCGCCGTCCTCCCGGACACCCTCGACGACGGTCTGGTAGGCCAGGCGCGGTGCGCCGGACTGGGCCCAGACCACCAGGGTCGGGCTGCCGGTGCCGGTGATCGCCTTCAGCGGCGACTCGTCCTTGTCGATGGTCTGGCCGACGGTGGCCTGCACGGCGCCGGTGGCCTGCTTGGCGGCCTTCTCGGCCGGCACGGCCGGGGTCAGGTCGGCCAGCGCGACGGTGGTCTCGACGGCCCGGTCGACCGAACTGACCTTGCCGTTCAGGGTCAGGTGCGCGACCAGGTCGCCACCGATCACGGAGAGGCCGGAGTAGGTGCGCTCGAAGCGCAGGTGCTTGGCGCCGGACGCGTCGATCACGGCGTCCTTGGCGACCAGCGCCTCCGAGGCGCCGAGGCCGGCGGCCTGGGCCACGGCGGGGGCGTACGACTGGGCCAGCGACTTCAGCTCGGCGCTCCGCAAGGTGGAGCCCTTGCTGCTCGCGGTGACGGGGGCGGCCTGCGCCGTACCGGCACTGACCTGGATGGCGCTGGCGAGGATCAGCGTGGCCGAGAGTGCGGCTCCGACAGTCAGCTTTCGCTTCACGGACGGGTTCCTTCCGAAGATCAACCGCTTGTGCGCGGTCGCACCTCGCTCCGGGGCACCAGGGGTTAGTGCCGTCGGGGCGGAGCGGATGCTGACGT
>NZ_BAAALF010000526.1:0-1008 GCF_039528135.1 Kitasatospora nipponensis
GACCCGGGTCTCGAAGATCAGGAAGGTTTCGCGGCCCAGCGACTCCGACCACTCGTCACACTCGTCCCGCCAGTCCGGCGGGTCCATGTAAGCCCGGGCCACGCGGTAGGTCGCGGCCACGTGCGCCATGCCGGCCTTGACCTCCTGGCGGGGCACCCGCCAGTCGTCGGGCGCTCCGTTGTCCCACTTGGTCCAGATCATCGGCCGGCCGTCCGGGAACGTCGGCGTGAACACGTAGCCGTCGCTGACCCTGCACCGCGTGACGCTCGTGCAGTCGTCGTGGTCGCTCCCGTCGAACCCGACGGTCACCAGTTCCCCGGGCTCGACCTGCTGCGGGAGCGCGCACCGCTCCCACAGGTGCCGGGACAACCACGTCTCCGACAGCGAGACGGGCAGGTTGAAGAAGTAGCGGCGGAACTTGGCCCGGTCCTGGCTAGGCTTCTGGGCCAGCGCCACCATGCGGTCCAAGTCCATGTGCGCGGCGAACGGCCCGTACGCGGCGATCAGTCGGAGCTTGAGCTGGACCGGGCCGTCGTCCCCCTCGTCCTCCAGCAGCGCCGGCGGGGCCTGCTTGTGGTCGAAGTACAGCCGCGCCGCCTTGCCCGACTTCGAGTTGCGGTGCGTGCGTTCCGCGATGGAGTCCTCGCCGATCGCGTACATCGTGCTGGTCTGCAGGAACCATGGCTCGGCGCTCTTGCGCTTCATCGTGTTGCGCTCGACGGTCTCGTACATGTTCCGCAGCTCGGGCAGCACGTACAGGTGCGTCTCGTCCGCGACGCTGAAGCTCTCCTTGCCGCCGTCCTTCGCCGAGGAGCTGGCGGTCGAGGGCCGGACCTCGCCGCCGTCGGGCAGGAACACCCGGGTGGAGGTCTGCCAGTCGTTGCCGATGTCGATGCCGGGGTAGTCCTCGGCGATCCGCCCGCTGTGGGCGAGCATGTAGGTGATGTTCGCGTAGGTGTTCCCGGCCTGCGTCTCCTCGGTCGCCAGGCACCGGATGAAGGGGTAGGT
>NZ_BAAALF010000527.1:0-1004 GCF_039528135.1 Kitasatospora nipponensis
ACGCCGTGACGGCTGAGGAGCCGGCCACTGAGGCGCCGTCGGCCCCGGCCGTCGCCGCGGTCAGCGAGCCCCCGGCCGTTGAGCCCCCGGCCGTCGAGGCCCCGGTGGTCGAGGCGCTGACCGTCGTGACTCCCCTCCCGGTCGCCTCGCCGGTCGCCGTCGAGGCGCTGACCGTGGAGACCCCCCGCCCCGTCGCGTCCCCGCCCGCGCCCCCCGCCCCGGTCCGTGCTCCCGAAGCCGCCTCCGCTCCCGCCACCGTGCCGGCCGCCGCCGCCGTGCCGGCCGCCCTGCGGGCCACCACCCCGCTGCCGCCGCCCACCGCGACCGCCCCGCTGCCGCCGCCCGAGCCCGCGGAGCTGCTGCCGATGGGCCCGGAGAGCACCGGGGAGGCCATGGAGGTGCTGGCCGCCCTCAGTGCGCGCCGGGCCTCCCCGCTGCGCCGCGCGGTCAAGCGGATCACGCTCTGGGGTGTGCTGGTCGCCCTGCTGCTCGGACTGCTGGCGGCCGGCCAGCTGCTGCGCCCGCTGCCGACCCCCGTGGTGAAGCTGACGGCGGCCACCTCCTTCACCTTCGCCGGCGACCCGCTCACCATGCCCTGGCCGGCCAAGGGCCAGGCGGCGGCCGAGGTGCTGGGCGTGGGCAGCCTGGGCAGCTCGGGCCCGGAGAACACCCCGGTGCCGATCGCCAGCGTGACCAAGGTGATGAACGCCCACCTGATCCTGCTGGCCCACCCGTTGAAGAAGGGCGAGCCCGGCCCCTCGCTCACGGTGGACAAGGCCGCCGCCCAGGAGTCGGGTGACGCGGACCAGTCCACCGCCAAGGTGACCGAGGGCCAGCAGATCAGCGAGTACGAGGCGCTGGAGATGCTGATGCTGCCCTCCGCCAACAACATCGCGCGCCTCCTCGCCCGCTGGGACTCCGGGTCGGAGGAGGCCTTCGTCAAGAAGATGAACGACCAGGCCGCCGCCTTCGGCATGGCGAACACCACCTACGCGGACGCGGCC
>NZ_BAAALF010000528.1:0-482 GCF_039528135.1 Kitasatospora nipponensis
GAGTCCAACGGCACGGTTGACGGCGCTGCGGAGAAGAACGACATCGGGGTACCGGTGCCGCTGGCGATGGCACGCAGGCCGTCTTCCGTCGCCTCACGGGCCTGCGTTTCGACACTGGAGATCCACGCGGGACTGAGGCCAGCCATCGTGGCCATCTCGCCCTGGGTGGGGCCCAACATCTCCCGCAGGGTGCGCAGGCGCTCAGCCGGAGAAGCCCCTGGCACCGTGACCATGACCCGGTTCCTCCTTCGGAAGTTCAAGTTCCAGCTCATCGTCGTGCGGCTGGAAGTACAGTTCATGCAGCTCAGATGCGGTCTCTGGCAGCAGGAAGTCTAGATCGGTCTTGGCGGTGGCGCCGAACTTCCAGAGGCCGACCGGCCGCACCACACGGAAAAACGGGGCACCGCTGCCAGGATCGATCCGCCAGAGGGTGAGAAGTTGGTCATTGACCGGTCCGAACAGCGGCTCCTCCGAGTACTCCC
>NZ_BAAALF010000528.1:492-995 GCF_039528135.1 Kitasatospora nipponensis
TAGAAGGCGCGCCGCTGGAGATTATTGCCGGGGGCGGGCACGGCATCCTCGTCCGGGGAGTGGAGGACGCGGACTCGGTAGTCTCCGTCGCCGAGCCAGAGCTCGCCATTGCGGGAGTGCTTGCCCGTGAGCGACCACACCCCCAAGTCGGCTTTGGATAGCCGATGGTGAGCGAAACCGCGGATCAGGTGGGTGCCGAGCCAGCGATAGGAAGGGTCGGTCAGTTCACGCAGGCGTCGGCGGCGCTTCTGCTCCGCCCAGGCGAACGCATCGTGCAGGGGCTCGCACAGGTCTGCCATGGCAGCCCGAACCCGCTCAACATCGACATTAACCATAGGCGTGAAAATATCACGTCAATAGCTAAGGTTGAAGCATCCGGAGGCCCCGTGTTGAAGTTCGCCCCCACGCGCTCGCGATCTTAGAGGCAATCGGACTTGTGTTCGATGATCTGAGTTCCTGAGTATGCCGACGCCTCCCCCGCCCAGCCCATAGGCCAGGCGGGG
>NZ_BAAALF010000529.1:0-995 GCF_039528135.1 Kitasatospora nipponensis
CGGATCGACTCCGCCTGCTGCGGGTGCTCCGGCCCCACAGCCTCGGACGGATACCCGCACTGAGCCCAGTAGCCGCCCCCACACCCAGGAGCAGCGCCAGCGCGAGCAGGAGCGCGAGCAGCGCCGGCACGAGTTCGACACCCGCGAGCACACCACCCCGGAGACTCCGGTCGAGCCGAAGCGCGATGTGCCGACGATGGGTCAGCAGGAGCGGCTGGACACCCTCGGCAACCTCAAGCCCGAGGAGCGACGGGCACTGGCCACGGACCAGAAGTTCGTCGCCGAGCTGCGCAAGTCCTCGACGCCGGACGAGTTCGCCGAGTCGGCCGCGCACCTGCTGGTCGAGGTCGACCCCCGTACGGTGCAGGGCGGTGCGGCGCGGCACGAGGCCCAGCAGCAGCTGGCGCGCCTGCTGCGTAACCCCGATGTGGCCGAGCGGTTGCTCACCAACGGTGTCGAGGTGGTGGTCGTCCCGAGGGACGTCCGGCTGACCGACGTGCCGGCCTTCGCGGATCTCAACGGCCGGCGCCCGGAGGGCGAATCCGGCCAGGGCCGTGGCTGGGACGACGTCCGGGGCTCTGCCTTGAAGAAGGTGGCCATCACCGAGGAGAACCTGCTCGGCGAGAAGACCTCCATCGGTGACACCCCCCACTACGCGGACGGGTACTCGAGCACCACGCACGAATTCGCCCACGCCATCCACGAGTTCGGGCTCTCGAAGGACCAGAAGCTGGCTGTCACCGAGATCTTCGAACAGAAGAAGGCGAGCGACGGTACGTCCGACCGGCCGGCCCAGTGGCCCGACGGCCCGCGCCAGGACACCAAGGGTGGGAAGAAGGAGAACTACAGCTCGGTCGACGAGCGGGAGTACTTCGCCCAGGCCACCAACTCCTACCTGTCGACCAACCACGGCAAGGACCCGCTGACCGGCCAGGCCCGCAACAACGGCCCCCACTGGGCCGGCCGGCACGAACCGGCGCTGCACTCGATATTGG
>NZ_BAAALF010000530.1:0-994 GCF_039528135.1 Kitasatospora nipponensis
CTGGATGACCCGACCAAGGCCGTCCATGATCTGCGTCGAGCTCACCGAGCTGTAGGTGTCCCCGGTGCCCACACCCACCAGGGCCGTCGTCGTCGTACTGGGCGGAACTACCTTGCCGCCGACGACACCCGGGATGGCGTAGGCGTAGGCGGTGTTGGGCGACAGGCCTGTCGCGCGGCCGGCCAGCCACACGCCGGTGGTCCGTCCCAGTGCGTCGTAGGAGACGTTGGTGGCACGATTGTTCGGGTCGGTTTCGGTCTTGGGCAAGGCTCGGGCGCTGTCGAGGGTGGTGACCGTGCTCCGACCGGTTGCCTGGTCGCCCGCTCCGGCAGGTGCCGGGCGGGTCACGGTGAGGCTGGTGGGCAGCTCACCCGCTTGGGGCGCGGAGTAGCTAGTGGCGACCACCGCTCCGCCCGTGTGGGCGTTGTCGGTCACCTTGGGATCGGTGACGGTGAGGACCTGCCCGTACTTGTCGTAGGTGAAGGTCGAGTTCACCGTGAAGTTGGAGCTTGTCCCGTTGAAGCCTTCGACGCTCTCGCTGGACGTCGGCTCGGCCTTGGCGCCAGCCTGGTCGAGCGCCTTGCCGTCGTAGTAGACGCGTGTCCACGACAGGGTGTTCTGCTCGGTCGCGGCCGCCGTGCACGCATTCGTGCCGCTGACAGTCGTCTGCTGCGAAATTAGAGCGGTGATCTGGGGGTCGGGGCCGACAGCGTAGGTTGTGCGATGGCAGATGTCAGGGGTTGCATCGGCGGTGGAGAGGGACGTCAGCGTGCGATTGTTCTGCGCTGGGTCACTGGTCGTGGTTGTGGTGCTGGTGCGCCATGATTTGTCAGCCGTGAGGGACTTTACTGTCGATACCGAGGTCGCCGCGCCGTAGCGGGCAATCAGGCCGGGCAAGCCGGTGCGGTCATGGGTGGCCGTCTGTTTGACAGGGCCGGAGGTCGTGCCGACCCTGGAGGCGATGATCGTGCCGCCGGCCTGGTCGTAGGTGTCG
>NZ_BAAALF010000531.1:0-985 GCF_039528135.1 Kitasatospora nipponensis
CTCGCCGTCGACGCCGGCAACAGCAAGACCGACGTGGCCCTGGTCGCCGCCGACGGCGCGCTGCTGGGCACCGCGCGCGGCGGCGGCTTCACCCCGCACCTACAGGGCCCGCAGGCCGCCGTCGCCGCGCTCGCCTCGATGGTCGCGGCCACCGCCGCCCAGGCCGGCCTGACCTTCGGGACGCAGCGCGCCGTGGACGCCCTCGACGCGCCGCCCGGGCAGGGCGGCGCGTCGAGCGGCCCGCTGGTCAGCCACGTCAGCGCCTGTCTGGCCAACGCCGACCTGCCGGTGGAGGAACGACTGCTGGCGAAGGCGCTGCAGGCGCACGGCTGGGGGCAGAGCGTGGCCGTCGCCAACGACACCTTCGGCCTGCTGCGCGCCGGCACCGACAGCCCGCGCGGTGTGGCGGTGGTCTGCGGCGCGGGGATCAACTGCGCGGGCCTGCTGCCGGACGGGCGCACCGCGCGGTTCCCCGCGCTCGGCCAGCTCACCGGCGACTGGGGCGGCGGCGGCGGGCTGGCCGCCGAGGCGATGTACCACGCCGCCCGCGCCGAGGACGGCCGCGGCCCGGCCACCACGCTGGCGCCGGCCATCGCCGCCCACTACGGCCTGCCCAGCGCGCTCGCCGTCGCGGAGGCCATGCACCTGGGCGACCTCGCCCGGGAGCGGCTGCACGAGGTGGTACCGGTGCTCTTCGACTGCGCGCAGCAGGGTGACGCCGCCGCGCTGGAGGTGATCGACCGGCAGGCCGACGAGATCACCCGGATGGCGCGGGTCGCGCTCGGCCGGCTCGACCTGCTCGGCGAGCCCACGCCGCTGGTGCTCGGCGGCGGGGTGCTGGCGGCCCGGCACCCGCTGCTGCTGGACAACCTGACCGAGCGGCTGCGCACTGCGGCGCCGCACGCGCTGCCGCGGATCGTCACCGCGCCGCCGGTGCTGGGCGCGGCCCTGCTGGGCCTGGACCGGCTGGCCGCCGAGGGTCTCG
>NZ_BAAALF010000532.1:0-228 GCF_039528135.1 Kitasatospora nipponensis
CTCCGGGAGCTCCAGCGAACGCAGGATGGACGCCTTCGGGTAGGACGGCACGAAGGTCACGTCGGTGTGCCAGTTGTTGGCCCGGACCCCCTTGGTGGCGTCCAGCTCGAAGATGTACCGCCCGTCCGCGCTCGGCACCGTCGGGTGCCCCACCGGGTGGCCGAGCAGCCGCGCGAACGCCTCGTGCCCGGCGTCGTCCAGGTGCTGCTGCCCCCCGAAGAACAGCAC
>NZ_BAAALF010000532.1:238-759 GCF_039528135.1 Kitasatospora nipponensis
CCTGCCGCTCACCCAGCCCGCGCCGACCAGCCAGGAGGGCCCGAAGTGACGGTACGCCGCCTGTTGACCGCCGCCCTGCTGGGCGCCGCGCTGACCACCGCCGTCGGGTGCGGCATCCGGCCCACCGCCGTCCCGGTGGACGCGGGCGCGCCCGCCAGCCGGACCGCCTGCCCGACCCCGGTCCGGGTGCCGGAGGCGGCCGAGCCGACCCCGGAGCTGCCGAGCGCGCCGCCCACCGTGGCGCCGTCCGCCCGGCAGCGGGGGTGAGACGGAGTTCGGTGGCGACGGTGGTCATGGCTGTCCTCCAGAACAGGGTGCGGCAGAACTCCCGCCCCGGGCAGGAGAATTCGGCCCGGGCGGGTGGGGGGAAACGAGCGAACGAGACGTCAGACGGCGAACGGGCTGCGGCGACAACAGCAGCTCGTGCGGGGAAGCGGACAGCGACGGGTCATCGTCTTCCCCTCTCTCGTCTCTCGTGACGCGGTTCGAATTGCGTTCATCGTCCCGCACCGGTCTGGCAG
>NZ_BAAALF010000532.1:769-982 GCF_039528135.1 Kitasatospora nipponensis
CGTCCGCGCCATTCCGGCAGGTGGGGGCGCCCGGTGCCGAGGGTGGTGTCGTTGCCGTGGCCCGGGTAGACCCAGGTCTCGTCGGGGAGGACGAAGAGCTTCTCGGTGACGTCCCGGTAGAGGCTGTCGAAGGCGGCCGGGTCCTTCCAGGTGTTGCCGACCCCTCCGGGGAAGAGGCACTCGCCGGTGAACAGGTGCGGGTGGCCCTGCGGG
>NZ_BAAALF010000533.1:0-980 GCF_039528135.1 Kitasatospora nipponensis
CCTTGTAGCCCTTGCCGACGAGGTAGTTGAGCAGGGCGACGTCCTGGGTGTTGCCGAGTTGGGGGGTGGCGATCTTCTTGCCCTTGAGGTCGTCCAGGGTCTTGATCCTGTCGGGGTTGACGACCAGTTCGACGCCGCCGGAGGCGCTGCCGCCGATGATCTTCAGGGCCTGGCTCTTGGACTGGACGTAGCCGTTGATGGCCGGGGAGGGGCCGACCCAGCCGATGTCGATGGAGCCGGCGTTGAGTGCCTCGATCTCGGCGGGGCCGGCGTTGAAGATCTGGGTCTTGATCTGGGTGGCGCCCAGTTCCTTCTGGAAGAGGCCTTCCTGGAGGCCGACCAGGGCGGTGCCGTGGGTCAGGTTGGCGAAGTAGCCGATCTTGACGGTGTCGGCGGTGAGCTTGGCGGCGCCGGCCGGGACGGAGGCGGCGGGGGCCGGGTTGGCCTTCGCGGTCGACTTCGAGCCGTAGCTGCAGGCGGTCAGCAGGCTGATCGAGCTGAGCGCGGCGACGGCCACGAACGCGGCGCGTCTGGCGCGACCGGCGTTGGGGCGAAAGCGGCTATGCGGGCCGGACCGGGGGCGGCTGTGCTGGGTGGGAACCATCGGAGGCGTCCTCTGCTGGAACGGTCAAGGGAAGGTGCTGCGCGGTGCGGTGCTGTGGAGCAGGCACGCCGGGTGCCGCCTGGGAGGTGCTGGAGGCGGTGGCCCGGTGACGGAGCCGTCAGTGGCTCCGTCCGCACCCACATCGGCCGATGCCGCCCTGGCCGCTGCCACGGACGCCGCTGCCGATGCGGCCGCCTTCCTTGTCCATCTCGGAGAACGCCTCGCCGGACATCAGACCCAGTCCCCCTCTTCCGGTTCGGGCTCGGCCGTGGGTGCGGCGCTGCCGAAGGTGCCGCCGGCCATGCCGGCGGTCAGTGTGGTGCCGTCGACGGGATCGATGAGCAGGAACGATCCGGTGCGGCGGTTGTCGGTGTAG
>NZ_BAAALF010000534.1:0-977 GCF_039528135.1 Kitasatospora nipponensis
TTGGAGCGCAAGAACGGGTGGACGGCGGCCGAGGAGGCCGGTCACGGCGGTCCGGGCCGGGTCCAGCGGCTGCTGAACCGGATCGACGGGGACGCGGACGAGGTGCGCGACGACGTGTGCGCCTGTGTCGCCGAGCACCTGGCGGATCCCGGTGGCGTGCTGATCGTGGACGACACCGGCTTCCTGAAGAAGGGCGTGCGGTCGGCCGGTGTCCAACGGCAGTACTCCGGCTCGAGCTCGCGAGGACGATGGTCCAGCAAGGGTTGACGCTACGAGCTGGAGCAGGCCGACGTCTTCCACGTCGTGGCCACCACCAGCCACGACATCGTCGTCACCCGGTGGGCCATGGACCATCGACGGCACGACCTGGGCGCCGACCTGCCCCGGCAGAAGTGGAAGCGCCGCTCCTGCGGCGAGGGCGCCCACGGCCTGCGGATCTGCGACTGGGCCCGCACGGAGGTCCGACCCTGGCGCCGCCCCGACCGCAAGCACTGGGTCCTGGCCCGCCGCAGCACCACCGACCCCACGAAGATCGCCTACTACACCGCCTACGCGCCCGCCGGCACCACACTCAACGAGCTGATCGCCGTCGCAGGCACCCGCCGGGCGATCGAGGAGTGCTTCCAGAGCGCGAAAGGCCAGTGCGGCCTGGACGACTACCAGGTCCGCCGCCACCCGGCCTGGTAGCGGCACATCACCTCGCCAGGGCCGCCCACGCCTACCTCACCGTCATACGGGCCCAGCAGCTCGAAAAGGGGCCGGACCCGCTCGAACGCCAGACCTGATACCGCCGACCGTCCCCGAGATCCGCCGGCTGATCATGCATCCCACCCGACCTGCCGCCGCAGCATCGACCACGTCCTGCACTGGTCCCGATGGCGCCACAGACGCCAACACCCGGCCCGGACCAGCCACAACAAGACGAGGCCACAACCCAAGAACTGAAGCCTCGTCACAGTAAGCACCGTTGCAGTACT
>NZ_BAAALF010000535.1:0-467 GCF_039528135.1 Kitasatospora nipponensis
GACCTGGAGTACGTCACCGACGGCCTGCACCCTCCGGCCTTGTCGGACACCGAGATCTGCCGCTGGGAGCACGGCCAGCGTCGGCCGTCCGAGGAGCGCATCGACTACCTGTGCCGCGTGTACGAGACGCGGCCCGACCGGCTCGGCTACGGCCGGGACTACAGTGGCGCCATGCTGGGACACCTGGAACAGGCCGGGCTCGCCGACCTCTTCACGCTCACCAACGTCGAGTCGAAGGCTGACCTGATCTCGCGGATACGGGGCGCCAGGTCAAGGATCGACATGTTCGGTCTGACGAGGAACTTCTACGGCAGCGACGAGATGCTGCCACTGTTCATCGCCAAGGCCCGCGAGATCCCCGTGCGGATCTACATCATGGATCCGCACTGCGATTCCCGCCGGGACCGGTACCGTCTGGAGCCGACCGAGGCAGCGATGGAAGAGCCGACCCGGTACGAGCGGGAGGT
>NZ_BAAALF010000535.1:477-975 GCF_039528135.1 Kitasatospora nipponensis
CGGCGTGATGCTCTACGGACACGGTAAGCGCGGCACCGACGGCCCGATCCTGACCTGGACCAGCGGGACCGAGTACCACGAGTACTTCGCCGGCCAACTCGACTGGGTGGCCCGCCTCGGCGAGGCCGACGTGATCCCGGAGCCGTGGCGGTCCAAGGGGGTCAGGGTCTGGCGGTACCAGCACGACTCTCCCAGTTGACTCGCCGACACCAGCCAGCGAGTCGGCGCGGAAGGCCACAGCAGGGGGGCCTCCAAGCCCACCGATTCACCCAAGCAAGCTCCGAGGGGCCCGAAGTGCCGCGGACAGTATGGGCCGACCTCTCGCAGGAGACCCGGTCAGCCGTCGAGGATGCCTGCGGTCCGATCCGCAGCGCAGGGGATTCCACCGACGGGGTGTCCTGTGATCTCGCCAGCGCCCTCCAACTTGCAAGCGGTGAAACGGTGTTCTGCAAGGGGGTGCGCACGGACCGGGGCCCGCTGCTGCGGATGCAGCGGACC
>NZ_BAAALF010000536.1:0-210 GCF_039528135.1 Kitasatospora nipponensis
CCTCGTTGAGGTGGGTGTCGACGTAGGAGATGCTCGCGTCGCAGACCTCCATCGCCATGCCGAAGAAGGACACCGAGTTCGGGGCGATCTGGTACTTCCAGGGGCTGTTGTACCAGGCCGGGGTCTTGACGACCTTCCCCATGACGCCGACGTTCTCGGTCTCCACGCCGCCCAGGATGTTCCGGGCCTGCTGGGTCTTCGCCCAGACGG
>NZ_BAAALF010000536.1:220-974 GCF_039528135.1 Kitasatospora nipponensis
CACGAGGGTGTCCGTGCCGTCGTTGAACTCGAAGAAGGCCGAGGCCGAGGCCGCCGTCGTACCCGTCGCACCCGCGGCCTGCACCGCCTGGGCGGGCTGCGCCAACGCCAGGGCGAACATCGAAACCGCCGCGAGACTACCGAACTTGGTGATGGTACGTCGCATTACTGAGACCTCCGGTATCGGTCGGGCCGTGATCACGACCCGTCTGCACCGAACCGTAAGCAGCAGTTGCCCGAAAATTGCCGGATGTCTCCGAGGAGTGCCCGGGAGGACACTTCGTGGCCGCCCCATCGGGAAGATACCGGTTCGTCCGACGGTCCGTCAGATGAGCCTCCGACCTGGCCATATCCGTGGACCGGCGGTCGAGTTGGCGACCTTCAGGATTGCCCGCAAGGGCACCCGGGGGCCTTCGAATGCTGCCTGATCGGGCCGATTCCCGCTGGACGGCACGGCACCCGACGGATGGTCAGGAAGATGTTCCAGGAGGCCAGCACACCGAACACTCCGCCGACGAACTTCAAACGTGTCGTTCGTGACCCGACGGGTCTCAACCTGCCTCGGAGAGCTGCCCGGTGGCCCCGACAGCCGCCTCGCGAGCGTCGAGCAACTCGTCCCAGTGCACCCGGGTCCACTCACAGGCGACGTCCATCGGGCCCAGCAGACTGCGCCCGACCTGGGTCAACTCGTACTCCACCCAGCGAAGTTGCCCGGGACGCTCGGTCCGGACGATCAGCCCGTCGCGCTCCAGCAC
>NZ_BAAALF010000537.1:0-970 GCF_039528135.1 Kitasatospora nipponensis
TGATCGTCGTAAGGGCGCCTCCGCCGCTGAACGCCTTGATCGAGTCGGCCGCGTAGCCGGCTGGTCCGGTGATGTGGAAGCCGAGACCGTTGGCGTTCTCCTCGCCGACCTTGTTCATCGCGGCGACGGTCTTGCCGATCCCCTCCCAGCCCGTCTGGTCCTTGTGGAGCTGGACCACGGTCTGGATGGCCTTGCCGTCCTGGGCCTTCAACGGCCCGTGCGGCTGACCCACCACGTTGTCGATGCCCTTGAACGCTTCGACGTCGGCCTGGGCCTCGGCCAGGTCGGCAGGGGTGACGCCCTCGGCCCGGTCGTAGATCACGATCGCGGGCAGCGTGTCGCCGAGCTGGAACCTCTCGGCCCGCTCGACCACCTTGGTGGACTCCGCATTACCGGGCAGCCAGGCCGAGTTGTCGTTCTTCTCGACGTCACCGAGCTGGCCGGCCAGCATCAGGGCCGGCACCAGGAGCACCGCCCAGAGCGCGAGGACGACCCACTTCCCCACTCGTCCACCGGGCAAGGACGCCATTCTTCGTATCACGTTGATTCCTCAGTGCTCAGTCGACGTGCGAGAGCCGGTCGGGATCCGCGGGCGCCACTCGTCCGCTTCCGCTCTCGGCACTTCGACGAAACACCGCACCGAAGTGTGAGGTCGGTGCTCCGGTGCGTTCCAGGGAGTGCGGGACACCGGCCGAGACGTACTACGACAACGGCTTCTCGGATACGATCAGTTGGGGGTGATTTGTTGGTGCCATGGCAACTCGGCACCGAATTTCGTCATGGGGCTGGACCGCTATCGGGGGATGAGCGTGGCTGCGGGGTTCGGGGTGCTGTTGCGTGAGTACCGGGTGCGTGCCGGTTGGACCCAGGAGGAGTTGGCGGAGCGGTCCGGAATCTCGCCGCACGCGATCAGTGTGCTCGAGTCCGGACGGCGGCGGCCGCGCCTGTCCTCCGTGGCTTGGCTGGCCAC
>NZ_BAAALF010000538.1:0-966 GCF_039528135.1 Kitasatospora nipponensis
CGTAACAAGGTAGCCGTACCGGAAGGTGCGGCTGGATCACCTCCTTTCTAAGGAGCACATAGCCGTCTGCGAGCGAATGTCTCGCACGGTTGCTCATGGGTGGAACGTTGACTATTCGGCACACACGGTCTGTTGGCCTCACAAGTACTGCTTCGGCGTGGAAAGTGAGACCAAGCGAGGTCGGGTGTGTCGGGCACGTTGTTGGGTCCTGAGGGAACGGCCGTATGGTCGTTGCTTCAGTGCCGGTCCTACTTGATGACATCTTCATAGGGTGCTGAGGGTGGGTGTCTGGTCGTTGTTTGAGAACTGCACAGTGGACGCGAGCATCTGTGGCCAAGTTTTTAAGGGCGCACGGTGGATGCCTTGGCACCAGGAACCGATGAAGGACGTGGGAGGCCGCGATAGGCCCCGGGGAGCTGTCAACCGAGCTTTGATCCGGGGGTGTCCGAATGGGGAAACCCGGCAGTCGTCATGGGCTGTCACCCATACCTGAACACATAGGGTATGTGGAGGGAACGCGGGGAAGTGAAACATCTCAGTACCCGCAGGAAGAGAAAACAACCGTGATTCCGGGAGTAGTGGCGAGCGAAACCGGATGAGGCTAAACCGATGTGGTGTGAGACCCGGCAGGGGTTGCCATATCGGGGTCGTGGGAAAGTTCTTCAGTCGTCTGCCGGCGGCTGGGTGAGTCAGAAACCGTATGGGTAGTCGAAGGACATGCGAAAGGTCCGGCGTAGAGGGTAAGACCCCCGTAGACGAAATCTGTACGGCTCACTTGAGCTTCTCCCAAGTAGCACGGAGCCCGAGAAATTCCGTGTGAATCTGGCGGGACCACCCGCTAAGCCTAAATATTCCCTGGTGACCGATAGCGGATAGTACCGTGAGGGAATGGTGAAAAGTACCGCGGGAGCGGAGTGAAATAGTACCTGAAACCGTGTGCCTACAAGCCGTGGGAGCGTCGTCTGC
>NZ_BAAALF010000539.1:0-217 GCF_039528135.1 Kitasatospora nipponensis
ACTGTCGTCGTCAGCATGGGCTTCCTCGTCCGTGCTGACGGTGCGGCGGCGATCGCCTGTTTGCTCGTCCTCGCCCTCGGCTTCCTCTGTGTCTTCCGCATCGACCGGTTTGGTGAGCAGGGCCATCTTGAAGCCAGCGTGGTAACTGAGGGCTCCAGGTGTGCTCTTCCTGCCCTGGGTAAGAAAACGGCGGCGCGCGTCGAACCCCCAGGCCCGT
>NZ_BAAALF010000539.1:229-964 GCF_039528135.1 Kitasatospora nipponensis
GGTTCTTGGCGCAGGCGACGGGCTGGGCCTCCCAGCGGTTGCAGAAGTGAATCCGCCGACTGTGCGGGTCGGCATTTCCGGGCTCGACGACGGCCCAGGCGAACCCTGTTCCGTGTGTGCCGAAGTCGAGAGCGGCAACGACTCGTGGCTCAAACACTCATTCTCCAGAAGGTGGCAGGTGGGCAGAGGGGACGGCGAATCAGATGCGTCTATGCATCATCCGCGGAGTGCTCAGTTGAAGATCGGCCAGCGCTGAGCTTCGCGTCATCGACTCGATATGGACAACCAGATCGCGCGCCACAGCCGAATCAACCACCCAAAGGGCCTAGTTGGCCGATTATCAGACCGTGGACCTCCTGTACAAATCTGCACAGGGCTGCTGAGTGCATGCATTACGGTGTGCTCATGCGTGACGCAGACCGCGACCATCAACAGGTCTTGGCCGCTCCGGGCTCCCCGAACACATGTGAGCTGCCCCCGGCTGGCGCGCCTGCAGATGGCGGAGCCAGTTGCCCTGCCTGCGGTGCGAGAGGGAAGCCAGACAGGGATGAGATAGCTGGCGCCGATATTTATGGCGAACTGGAGGCATACAGGGCGGCGTTGGCGGGGCGGGATTCACTGATCCATCGGGCCCAGGCTGCGGGAATGAGCGAGGCGCAGATCGCCCGATCCGTAGGCCATTCACGGACTACGGTGCGTAGCATCCTCGCAATGCGAACGCCGCAGGCCGTGAAC